>JBILGP010000053.1:0-7684 GCA_044350985.1 Polaromonas sp.
CTTGGCGGCGCGGTAGGCGTACCAGCCGCCGAGCTGGTTGTCTGCAATGGAGCCGACCTTGGCCGACAGGAAGACGGCGGCGCACGGTCCCTGCCGCGGCAGCAGTGGCAGAAAATGCTTCATGATCAGGGCCGGGCCGATGCTGTTGACCCAAAAGCTGTGCGCCAGTTGATCGGCTTGCAAATGGCTCCAGGACCGCTCGGGCTGGCCCTGGGCGCCGTGCAGATAGCCGGTGGCCACCACCAGCAGGCTCAGCGGCACGCCTGCGTCGGCGCACTGCTGGGCCACCCAGGCGGCCGATTGGGTCAGGCTGCCCTCTCGGGCATAGTCCAGCGCCGGCTCGGTGCGCCGACCCAGGCACCAGATGGGTCCGTGCCGGCCCTGTTGCTGCAGTTCATGGGCCACGGCCGACCCGATGCCGCCGGGCCCGATCACCACGGCGGCGCCGGCCGCCTTTGCGATCGCGTCGGTTGCCGCTGGTGTGGGGGGCGTGGTGGATGGCGGCGTCATTCCAAGTGTTCAAGCGTCTGTTTGGATCGGTGCGCAGCTTGCCGCCCGGACCCTCGCAGGGTCTGTGTCCATGATAGGGGTGCGGACTTGGCTGTGCTTGAGCTGGGGCATCCCCCCGCCGCTTGCTAGCATCGTCCCATGAACGATGCACAAGACCTCCAGCACGCCTTCGAGCAAGCCCGCCAGGCGTCGACCGAATTGACCGAGCGCCCGGACAATGCCACTTTGCTCAAGCTCTACGCCCTCTACAAGCAAGGCAGCCAGGGCGACAACGACCAGAGCAGACCGCCCTTTAGCGAGATGGTGGCGCGTGCCAAATGGGACGCCTGGACGGCGCTCAAGGGGCTGCCTCGCGAGCAGGCCATGCGTCAGTACATCGACCTGATCGCCACCCTGGCCTGAGGCTGCCGCGGGCTCAGGCCAAGATGCCGCGTTCGCGCATGGCCTGAATTTGCGCGTCGGTCACACCCAACTCGCGCAGCACCTCGTCGCTGTCCTGGCCGAGCGCGGGGGCGTTGCGTCTGTGCCCGCCTGGCGTCAGCGAGAGCTTGGGCACAAAGCCGGGCACAGACAGGCGGCTGCCGTCGTCGAGGGTGATGGCTTCGAGCATGCCGCGTGCGGCGTAGTGGGCGTCGGCCGCGATGTCGGCAATGGTGTAGATCTTGCCTGCCGGCACCTGCGCCTGGGCAAGTGCGGCCACCGCCTCGTCGACCGATCGCTCGGCCGTCCACTGGCCGATGGCTGCGTCGATTTCCTCGACCCGCTGCACCCGCCCGGCGTTTTTGGCCAAGGCGGGGTCGTCGGCCAGGTCGGTTCGGCCGATGCAGGTCATGAGCCGCTTGAAGATGCTGTCGCCGTTGCCAGCGACCAGGACGTAGCCGCCGTCGCGGCAGCCATAGGCGTTGGTCGGCGCGATACCCGGCAGCGCGCTGCCCGCAGGGCCGCGCACCGCGCCGAAGGCGCTGTACTCGGGCAGCAGACTTTCCATGCAGTTGAACACCGCCTCGTAAAGGGCCACATCGATCACCTGCCCCTGCCCGCTGCGGTGACGGTGGTGCAGGGCCATCAAGATCCCAATCACGCCGTGCAAGGAGGCCAGCGTGTCACCGATGCTCACGCCCACCCGAACCGGCACCCGGCCGGGCTCGGCCGTCAGATGGCGCAGCCCGCTCATGGCCTCGGCCACCACGCCAAAGCCGGGGCGGTCGCGGTAAGGACCGGTTTGGCCGTAGCCACTGATGCGCAGCATGATCAGACGCGGGTTGAGCGCCATCAGTGCTTCGGGCCCCAAGCCCCAGCCTTCCATCGCGCCGGGCCGAAAATTCTCGATCAGCACATCGGCCTGGCTGGCCAGTTGTCGCACCACGTCTTGTGCCTCGGGCGTCTTGAGGTCCAGCGCGACCGAGCGCTTGTTGCGCGACTGCACCTGCCACCACACCGACGTGCCATCCTTGATCAGTCGCCATTGGCGCAGCGGATCGCCGCCGTCGGGCGGCTCGATCTTGATCACATCGGCGCCAAAATCGGCCAGCGTCTTGGCTGCAAAAGGCCCGGCAATCAATTGGCCCAGTTCAATGACTTTGAGCCCCTTCAAAGGACCATGGGGCGCGGTGCTGTCGGTGGCTAGGGTGGGCTCGCTCATGCTTGTTTGTGCTCGCCGATCAGGCGGTCCAGGTTCTTTTCGATCTCGCTTTCAATGCGCTGCTTGAAGGCGCTGAGCAAAAAGCCCAGTTGCGCCTGCATGCGAAAGTGATGGCCGCTGACTTCGAGCGTCCCGGTCAGGCCCGCACGGGAAAAGCGCACCTCGTCTAGCTCGGTGCCGGTGGTGACTTCGCAGCGCAAGTCGAATTGGCTGCGTGCTTCGTCCATCCATTGCTGGGCGGTGCGTCGGGCCTGCTCCAGGCCCATCTGGTGGGGTCGTTCAATCAGGATCTGGGCCATGGCTGGGCTTTGCGGTGCATCTGGGTGTGCCAGTGCGGGGGGGTCAAAACACAGCATTTTGCCTCGCTGCGCCAGGCCGGGCCCCTTTTAAGGCCCCAGCAGCTGACGCAGCGCATGGTGGCGCTCCTGCTTGGGCAGCCGCGCCAGGCGGCGCACCTCGTCGTAAAAAGCCGGCCAACTGCCCTGCTGCGCGTACAAGCGTTCAAAAGCCGGTGCCAGGTCTTCGTACTCGGCCAGCACCGCCAGCGATGCGTTGTTGACGCGGGCCACCCACCGGTCGTAGCCGGGCCAGTTGCCCCAGCTGCTGCGCAGACCCGCGTACTGTCGGGCAAAGTTGTGCATCAGCTCCTGCTTGGCCTGGCGCTGCTGGGGTCCGGGCGGCCCTGCCGTCGCGTACAGCGCCATCAGATCGCGCCGCAATTGCAGCGCCAACTCGCGCCACTGCCTGCGCCGCGCATCGAGGGCGGCGTACTGCTCGCGCGCACTGGCGCTGGCCTGCTCGAGCCACAGCTGCGCGCCCAGACGCTCGACGGCCGTGGCAAACGACTCGTTGAAGGCGGTATCACCGGCCACGTAAACGACCTGGTGCGCCAGCTCGTGAAAAATCAGCCGGGCCAGCTCGCCCTCCGGGTAGCCGATAAAGGTGTTCAACAGCGGATCGCCGCCGGCCCAGTTCAGCCAGCCCAGCGTGGAATAGGCGGGCACCGGCTGGACCGTGGTTTCCAGGCCCAGCGCCGCGATCCGCTGCGCCTCACGATGGGCCGCCGCTTCGTCGAAATAGCCTTTGTAGCTGACGCAGCCGGCCACCGGGAAGCACCATTGCTCGGGCTCGAGCGACCACTCGGGCGCTGCCACCACATTCCACACCACGGCCGGGCGACCCAGATCGGCGTAGCTCAGATAGCTGGCATTGTCGGGCAGATGCAGCCGCTGCGCCGCGAAGGCCCGAATGCGGCTGGCCAGCCGCAGCTTGTCTTTGAGCGGCTCAGCCGTGCGCGTGTCCTGCAGCCACTGCTCGATGGGCCGCGCCGACTGCATCAGGCTCAGGTGCCTGCTGACCGATTGCCAGTAGTAGCCCATGGCCGCGCAGCCACCGAGCAGCGGCAGCAACAAGCACACAGCCGCCCACCGCCACGCACGCCTCATGCGCCGTCTGCCTCGACTTCCACCAGGCAGTCGTAGAAGGTTGGGGCCCGGCCCAGATCGGTCAGACGCTGGCTGGTCAATTCGTTGACGTTGGTGCCGCGCAGCCCCATTTTTCGCCACCAGATCCCCAGGCCGACGACCAGGCCGGGGCGGGCGCGATCGCTCACGTGGGCCTTGCAGTGGTAGCTGCCCCGGTCGTTGTAGACGCGCACGGTTGCACCGTCGGCGATCTGCCGCCTGGCCGCATCTTCGGGATGAATTTCGAGCACAGGCTCGCTTTCGAGGTCGCGCAAGCTCTTGACGTTGACAAAGGTCGAGTTCAGGAAGTTGCGCGCCGGCGGGGAGATCATGGCCAGGCGGTAGGGCGATGCGTCATGGGCAATTTCAGCATTGGGCAGATGGTCAGGCAGTCCATCTTGCCCTTGCTCGGCCAGGCGTTGACTGAAAAACTCGCATTTGCCGCTGGCGGTGGGAAACTGACCCTGGGCAAACGGCGCATCGGGCAGTTGCAGGCTGGCGTAACCTTGCTCGAGCAGGGTCTGGAAATCAAGCGATGGGCCGAAGGCGGCGCGGCACAGCGTGAGGTCGTCTTCTGCAAAGCAGGGCTCGTCAAAGCCCAGCCGGTGGGCGAGCTGCCGAAAGATGTCGCTGTTGCTGCGCGCCTGTCCCAGGGGCGCTATGGCCGGACGGTTGAGCAGCACATCGGTGTGGCCGTAGCTGGGATGAATGTCCCAGTGCTCGAGCTGGGTGGTTGCGGGCAGCACGTAGTCGGCATGGTCGGCGGTGTCGGTCATGAAATGCTCGAGCACCACGGTGAGCAGGTCTTCGCGCGTGAAGCCGCGCACCACCTTGCCCGATTCCGGTGCCACCGCGACCGGGTTGCTGTTGTAGACGATCATCGCCTCGATGCGTGGGCCAAAGTCGGCGCTGGCCGGGCGCAGCAGGTCATCGCCGATGGTGCTCATGTTGATCACTCGGCTCGGGCCGCGGCGCAAATCGGGCCGCTGAAGTGCCGCGTGCTGTATGGGAAAGTGGCCCGAGCTCGACATCAGCAGGCCGCCGCCGGGGTGTCGCCAGGCGCCCACCAGCGCGGGCAGGCAGGCCACGGCCCGGGTGGCGTTGCCGCCGCCGCGCACACGCTGCATGCCATAGTTGAGGCGAATCGCCGCTGGTGCCAGCGTGCCATAGTCGCGGGCCAGATCGCGAATTTGCTGGGCACCCAAGCCGCACACCTGCGCGGCCCGCTCGGCCGGCCATTGCAAGGCCCGTTCGCGCAGCTGCGGCCAGCCCAGGGTGTAGCGCTCGATGTAGTCGTGGTCGAGCCAATCGTTGGAGATCAGCTCATGCATCAGGCCCAGCGCCAGTGCAGCGTCGGTGCCGGGCATCAGGGGCAGGTGGACATGGCATTTGTCAGCCGTTTCGCTGCGTCTGGGATCGATGCAAACGAGCTTGGCGCCCTGGCGCTTGGCCTGCTGGGCCAGGCGCCAAAAGTGCAGATTACTGCCCACCGAGTTGCTGCCCCAGATCAGGATCAGCTGGCTTTGGGCAAAGTGCTCGACTTTCATGCCCACCTTGTCACCCAAGGTATGGGTCAAGCCTTGCGCACCCGCCGATGCGCAGATGGTGCGGTCGAGCAGGGACGCGCCGAGCCGGTTGAAAAACCGGCCAGCGATCGACTCCCCTTGCACCAAGCCCATGGTGCCGGCATAGCTGTAGGGCAAGATGGCCTGGGGGTCGCGCGCGGCGATGGCTTGCAGCCGTGCGGCGATCTCGCCGAGCGCCTGGTCCCAGGCTATGGGCTTGAATTGCCCGCTGCCTTTGGGGCCGCTGCGTTTGAGTGGCTGCAGCACGCGGTCGGGGTGGTAGGTGCGCTCTGCGTAGCGCGAGACCTTGGTGCACAGCACGCCAGCGGTGTGGGCGTGCTCAGGATTGCCGTGCACTTGCACGGCGCGGCCTTCGCGCACGGTGGTGAGCAAGGCACAGGTGTCGGGGCAGTCGTGCGGGCAGGCGCCGCGCACGGTCACTTCAAGAGTCGATGGCGGGCTTGGGGGCATGGTGTTCAGGGTGTGACGGGTTTTGCGCCTGGACCGGCATAAACGCCGGCGAGCGCTTGCAGGTGGCTGCGCTGCTCTGGTGCCAGGTAGGGCCCCAGCAGGCCGATGACATGGCTGGCCCCGCGCAGCAGGGCCGCCTGCGCATGTTCGGGCTCGAGCGCCCGCCGCGGGTCGCGGGCGTACTCGAAGCTGAGCCAGTAGGTCAGCAGCACCACCATGCTGGTGGCCATGGTGGGCACCTCACGCGAGGGCATGTTCAGCACCTGCTGACGCATCGAGTCGAGCAAATTGCGAAGCGAGGCCACCATGTGCTCAATCAGGGCCTGCAGTTGGGTTTCCAGGTGCCGGTTGCGGCTGAGCAGGTCGTTGAGGTTGCGGTAAATGAAACGGTGCTCCCACAGGTTCTCAAACAGCGAGTGCAGGAAGAACCAGGCATCCTCGACGTCGCGTACCTCGCCGCCGGCCGCCAGCAGCGGCGCAAGCGCCGCACGGTGCCGCTCGAACAGGGCGTTGACCAACTCGTCCTTGGCCGGGTAGTGGTAGTAGAGGTTGCCCGGGCTGATGCCCAGCTCAGCCGACAAGGCGGTGGTTGAGACGTTCGGTTCGCCAAAGCGGTTGAACATCTCCAGCGCCGTCTCCAGAATGCGCTGCGCGGTACGCCGAGGCGCTTTTCTGACCATGCCCTGTTCCTGCTGCTGTGAGTGCCCCACTCTACCTGAGCGGCCTGAGGCTGCAAAGGGGCCGACCTTGCATCCGCGCGGGTTGTGCCGGCCTTGTTTCAGCCCGGGGTTTTGCGCCGCGCCGGAGCCTTGCGGGGCGTGCCAGTGGTTTTTCGGGCGGCCGTCTGGCCGCCGGCCTTGACTCGCGTGCGTGACGCTGGCGGCTTGGACAGTGCCCGCACCTGCTGCTCGAGCGTTTGCACGCGCTCGCTCAGGGCCTGCAACTCGCTGGCCGCTGGCATGCCGAGCCCGCTCAGCGCGCGGGCCACCCGCTCCTCAAAGATGCCTTCGAGCCGACCCCATTGCTGGCCCGCTTTGTTGCTCAGGCCGTCGGCCATTTCGGTGATCCGCTCCGTCGCCTCAGCCATGCGCTCTTGCGCCACAGCTTGTGTCTTGCGCTGCAGGTTGACGCCGTCTTGGACCAGCGCTTCGAAGACTTTGCTGCCTTCCTGTTGCGCTTTTGCAAATGCGCCGAGCCCAGCCAGCCAAATTTGCTGCGCCGATTCACGAACCTTTTCAGCCGCATCGACCGCGGGATTGTCATACTTTTTAGTCACGATAGTTCCTCCTTTATCTACTCTATCGTTTACCGGCCGCCTTGCGTAGGCAGGTCACTCTAACCGGGCCCGCGCTTTTTTTGTTCTGGCAGGAATTTTTCGAACGATCTATGATGAATTATGGGTAAAACATCTGGGGCATCTGTCGTGGCCGATTCTCTGTACGCCGATCTGTATCTGCGCTTTCTCAACTTGGCCCGAGCGGTGCGCGAATTGCCGGATTTTCCGGCACTCGATCCCGTTGAGGAGCGGCTGCTCAATCAATTCGCTTCGGTTTGGCATCAGGACCGATCGTTGACGGTGCTGCAAGCGATGGGCCTATCAAAAGATGTGTCGTCGACTACCGCGCACCGGCGACTCAAGTCCTTGCGCAGCAAGGGCATGGTTGTGCTGGTGTCTGACGAGATCGATAACCGCGTCAAGTATGTCCGGCCGACGGTTCTGGCCCAGGATTACTTCAGCCGGCTCGGGCGGTGCTTGGACCAAGCCCGCTCAGACTCCGCGCCGACTGCCTGAGGTGCGGGGCTGCGGGCGGGCCAAGGCCACCGAGCCCGCCGCCGAGCACTCGCTGGCCTGTAGCGCTCGCTAAAATGGGGCGATCGGTCCACCTGACCGGACCTGGAACTCCCCATGACCCTCCTTGTGACCGGTGGTGCCGGCTTCATCGGCAGCAACTTCGTGCTCGCGTGGCTCGTCCGACCCGAGGCGCCGCCCATCATCAACCTCGACAAGCTCACCTACGCCGGCAATCTTGAAA
>JBILGP010000054.1:0-7608 GCA_044350985.1 Polaromonas sp.
ACCCGGCGCGGATCGAGCCAGAGGGCGTAGAAGTCGTCGCAAACGTCGTAGTGAAATTCAATTTGCGCGGCATCTTTGTCGCGCGTGTGCGCCCTCAAGGCGCGGGCCTGCTGGCACCAGCGGCTCCACCAGGGGTCGGGGGTGTGGGCTGGGTTGTCGGGCAGCAGTTCCAGCACGGTGGCCATGATCTGGCGCATGCCGCCCTGCAAGTCCAGTCGGCCCTCGACATAGTCTTGGGCCAGCTCACCGATACGGCCCGCCTTGAGCCGGGGCAGGGCGGACCAGCTGTTGAGCCGGACCCGAACCGGCGCACCTGGCGCTCCGATCGAAAGGCCTGAGGGCAAGTCCACCCGCAGTTGGGCAGGCAGGGGGCCAGACGGTGCCGGCTGCAGCAGAGACGGGCGCAAGAGCATGGGACGGGCTCCAAGAATGCAGGGATCGCGTGCAGGCCGGCCGGCTCGCGCCGGGGCTTGGCAGCAAGGGGTGCGGCCTGCGCGTGGACCCTGGCCAAGCCAGGGCCTCGGATGCAGCTTAAGAGCCCTCGGGGCGCTTTTGAAAGCGCGGCAGCAGCCAGGTCAGCAGGTGTCGATGCACGCCGGCGCGGTTTTGCGCTGTTGGCGGCGGGGCCGGGTGGGCCGGGTCCTACATGAAGGCCGCAGGTGGGCGCTGCGACCCCGGAAAGTCAGCGCCCGAGTTCGGCCAATTCCTCAGGCGCAAAGCCCGCCGCCTGGCGCGCTTGCAGGTTGAACGGCCCCCGGGGCTCGGGCGCGCCGTACTGGCGGGCCAGCAGCCGGCCTTGCTCGCTGGGCAGCAAGCCGCGCTGCGCGCACAGCCAGCCAAACCAGTGGTTGCCAATGGCCACATGGCCGATTTCGTCGCGCAAGATCAGATCGATGATTTGGGCGCCGGCGCGATCGCCCGCCGATTGCAGCTTGTGGCGCACCGCCGGCGAGGCGTCGAGCCCTCGGGCCTCCAGGATGCGCGGCACCACGGCCAGCCGGGCCAGCAGATCGGCCTGGGTGCGCCGGGCCATGTCCCACAAGCCTTCGTGTGCATCGAAATCCCCGTAGCGGTGGCCCATGGTCTGCAAGTGGCGGTGCAGCAGATCGAAGTGCAGCGCCTCTTCCTGCGCCACGCGCAGCCAGTCGAGGTAGTAAGCCGCGGGCATGCCGTCAAAGCGCCAAATCGCGTCGAGCGCCAAGTCCATGGCATTGCATTCGATGTGGGCCAGCGCGTGGATCAGGCCGGCCCGCCCCTCGGGCGTGCCCATGGCGCGCAAAGGCACCTGCCGCGGCGGGCGCAGCACCGGGCGCTCGGGCCGCCCGGGCACGCCCGCCGGCTCGTCCCATCGGGCCGACGCATCGACCGCCAAGCCCTGCGGCCAGTGGCGCAGCGCGTGTGACTTGTCATCGGCATCGCAGATGCGGATCACATCGAGGGCGTGGCGGCGCAGGCAGGGCATGGGCGCGATGATAAGCGGCGGTGGTGCGGCCCTTGTGCGGCCCTTGTGCGGCCCTTGTGCGACGCCATTCGGGCTCAGCCGGGATCCTACAATCGCGCCTTCTGTGCACAGGGGAAGACCATGGCCATTTATCAACTCGGCGATGCCGTTCCGCAGATCCACGAAAGCGCCTGGGTGGCCGAAAGCGCCCAGGTGATGGGCCGGGTGCAGCTCGACCAGGATGCAAGCATCTGGTTTGGCGCGGTGCTGCGCGGCGACAACGAGCCCATCCACATCGGGCAGGGCAGCAACATCCAGGACGGCAGTGTGCTGCATTCGGACCTGGGCCAGCCCATGACCGTGGGGCCCTACGTGACGGTGGGCCATCAGGCCATGCTGCACGGCTGCACCATCGGCGAGGGCAGTCTGATTGGCATCGGTGCGATCATTCTCAATGGCGCGCGCATCGGCAAGAACTGCCTGGTGGGAGCCGGCGCCCTGGTGACCGAGGGCAAGGAGTTCCCCGACGGCTCCATGATTTTGGGCAGCCCTGCCAAGGTGGTGCGCTCCCTCACGCCCGAGCAGATTGCCGGCATCCGGCGCAACGTGCTGGGCTATGTGGAAAACGCCCGCCAGTTCAAGGCCGGTCTGCGGCGCATCGACTAAGACCTTGACCGACCGGGCGTGAGCCCGGCCTGGGTCACTCCTACAAGACAGACGAAGACAGGCGCCGATGTCGGAACTCCATAAATTCATTTTTGACGGCATGCCGGTGCGCGGCATGCTGGTGCGCCTGACCGATGCCTGGCAGGACATTCTGGCGCGGCGCGAGGCCGCCGGTGCCTATCCGCCCGAGGTCGAGCAACTGCTCGGGCAGATGACCGCAGCGGGCACGCTGATGCAAGGCAATATCAAGTTCAACGGCGCTTTGGTGCTGCAGATTTCGGGCGACGGGCCGCTCAAGCTGGCCGTGGTCGAGGTGCAAAGCGATCTGAGCGTGCGCGCCACCGCGACGCTGGGCCCCCAGGGTGCAGCCGGTGTGCCGGCCGGCGCGAGCCTGAGTCAGATGGTCAACGTCAACAACCAGGGGCGCTGCGCGATCACGCTCGATCCTCAGGACCGGCAGCCCGGTCAGCAGCCTTACCAGGGCGTGGTACCGCTGTTTGGGGACCGGCATGAAAAGCTCGAGAAGATCAGCGAGGTGCTCGAGCACTACATGCTGCAAAGCGAGCAACTCGACACCCGTCTGGTGCTGGCGGCCAACCGGGAACTGGCCGCGGGCCTGCTGATCCAGCGCTTGCCGGTGCTCGGGCAGGGCAATCTGGCGGGGCGCATGGATCGCGATGCCAACGAAGATCAGATCGGTCGCAACGAGGATTTCAACCGCATCGCCATGCTGGCGGCCACGCTGCAGCCGCAGGAGTTGCTCGACCTGAGCGCCGACGAGGTGCTCCATCGCCTCTTCTGGGAGGAGCCGATCACCCGTTTCGAGCCTTTGCGTCCGCGCTTTGCCTGCAAGTGCTCGCGCCAGCGAGTGACGCAGATGCTGCGCAGCCTCGGGCAGGCCGAGGTGCAGTCCATCATTGCGGAGCAGACCCAGGTCGAGGTGGGCTGCGAGTTCTGCGGCATCAAGTACCGTTTTGATGCCGTCGATGCGGCCCAACTGTTCGCGGGCACATTCGGTCAGCCGCCTTCGTCGCCCCTGCAGTAAGGCGGCGGCGCCCTCAGTCTGACTTGAGCAGGCCGGTGAGCAGCCGGTGCTCGCATTCGGGCTCATCGCACGTTTGGCAGGCGGCCAGCCAGCCGGGGCGCGGCAGCGTCTGAGCGCCGGCGGGCTTGAGCGCCGGTTGCAGCCGCGACAGGGCGGCCAGCGCCTGTTGCACCTGCTGCGCTGGCGCACCGCGCAGCACGGCAAAGGTCAGGCCTTGGGCTTGCAAGTCCTGCCGCAGTTGCTGATGGGCCTGAAGATCGGCCAACTGAGCAGCCGCCTGTGTCGTGGACGCACCGGCGCTGTCCCAGGCCAGCAGCAGGCACACGCTGGCGCCTTGGGCCGCCTGCGCCTGCGAGCCGGTGACCCAGGTCAAGGCCCGCGGGTCGGCCCCATGGATGCCCGCAATCGAGGCCTCGAGCTGTATCTGGAAGGCCTGGGCGAGGCAGGCCTTGTGGCTCAGGATGGTCACCTGTGCGCGGCGCGCAGGCGTCAAAAGCCGCTGGCCGTTCACCGCCGAGCTATTTGCTGTACTGGACAAAGATCTCGTTGGGCTTGACCATGCCCAATTCGCCGCGCGCCTTCTCCTCGACCATCTCCAGGCCTTCCTTGAGGTCGCGCACCTCGGCAGCCAGGCGATCGTTTTCAGCCTGGGCGGTGAGGTTTTGCGCCTTCGCTGCGTCAAGGCGTAGGCGCATCTGGCTGACGTCGGGAATGCTGCCGCGACCGAACCACAGCTGCGCCTGCAGAACCAGCAGCAGGCCCAGCAGAACGACGGTGATGGTGCGTTTTTCCATGGTGGAGCCGGCGGTGCGTTCAGCGCAGGTTGTAGAAGGCCTCGCGGCCCGGATAACGGGCGATCTCGCCCAGGTCCTCTTCGATGCGCAGCAACTGGTTGTATTTGGCCATGCGGTCCGAGCGCGAGAGCGAGCCGGTTTTGATTTGACCGGCATTGGTGCCCACAGCGATGTCGGCGATGGTGGAGTCTTCGGTCTCGCCCGAGCGGTGGCTGATGACGGCGGTGTAGCCGGCGCGCTTGGCCATCTCGATGGCGGCAAAGGTTTCGGTCAGGGTGCCGATCTGGTTGATCTTGATCAGGATGGAATTGGCGATGCCCTTGTCGATGCCTTCCTTGAGGATCTTGGTGTTGGTGACGAACAGATCGTCGCCCACCAACTGCACCTTTTTGCCCAGGCGCTCGGTCAGCATTTTCCAGCCGTCCCAGTCGCCCTCGTGCATGCCGTCTTCAATGCTGATGATGGGGTATTGGTCGACCCAGCCGGCGAGCATGTCGGTCCACTGCGCGGCCGACAGGCTCAGGCCCTCGCCCTCGAGGTGGTATTGGCCGTCGCGGTAGAACTCGCTGGCGGCGCAATCGAGGCCCAGCGCGATCTGCTCGCCGGCCACGAAGCCGGCGCGCTCGATGGCCTGCAGGATCATCTCGATGGCCGCAGCATGGCTGGGCACGTTGGGCGCAAAGCCGCCTTCGTCGCCCACTGCGATGCTCATGCCCTTGTCGTGCATGATTTTCTTGAGCGCATGAAAGACCTCGGCGCCGTAGCGGATCGCCTCGCGCAGGCTCGGTGCGCCCACCGGGATGATCATGAGCTCTTGCAGGTCCAGGTTGTTGTTGGCGTGAGCGCCACCGTTGACCACGTTCATCATGGGCACCGGCATCTGCATGCCACCGGAGCCGCCGAAGTAGCGGTACAGCGGCAGGCCCGCTTCTTCAGCCGCCGCACGGGCCACGGCCATGGAGACGGCCAGCGTGGCATTGGCACCCAGGCGCGACTTGTTGTCGCTGCCATCGAGATCGATCAGGGTCTTGTCCAGAAATGCCTGCTCGCTCGCGTCCAGGCCAAGCACCGACTCGGAAATTTCGGTGTTGA
Organism: Polaromonas sp.; assembly: GCA_044350985.1. Classification (GTDB taxonomy): domain Bacteria; phylum Pseudomonadota; class Gammaproteobacteria; order Burkholderiales; family Burkholderiaceae_C; genus Polaromonas. The sequence goes on from JBILGP010000054.1 coordinate 5,039, forward strand.
TGTGACCAACCGCCTTGAGCACGCCCTTGCCGAGGTAGCGCGAGCTGTCGCCGTCGCGCAGCTCGATGGCCTCGCGCGAGCCGGTCGAGGCGCCCGAGGGCACGGCGGCGCGGCCCATCACGCCCGACTCGAGCAGCACGTCGCACTCGACGGTGGGATTGCCGCGGCTGTCGAGGATTTCGCGACCGACGATGTCAACAATGGCACTCATGAAACTTTCTTTCTAGTCAAACAGATCGATGAAATGGGGACGCTGATTCAGGTGCCTTCGACCAGCAGCATGCGCATGACGGCCGCACCCTGGCGGGCGGCACGGGCGCTGGCGTATTCGGGGGAGGCCTCGAAGCGGCGGGCTTGTTCGGACGATGCAAACTTGAGCACCACCAGGCGCTCGGGCTGCCAATCGCCCTCGATGACCTCGATGGCACCGCCGCGCACGCACACCTCGGCGCCATAGGTCTGCATGGCCACGGTCGAGAGCTTTTTGTACTGCTCGTATTGCGTGGGGTCGGTGATGCTGACGTGGGCAATGATGTAGGCGCTGGGCATGGTCTTCAGGCGTTGAAGTGGTTTTCCAAAAAGCCGGCCTGCTTGGTCACCTGGTCGAGCGCGACCAGCGTCTCGAGCAGGGCCCGCATGTGCTTGAGCGGCACCGCGTTGGGCCCGTCGGACCAAGCTTGCTGTGGTTGCGGATGGGTTTCCATGAAGAGGCCCGACACCCCTGCGGCCACGCCGGCGCGGGCGAGCACGGGAACCATTTCGCGCGCGCCGCCGCTGCTCGAGCCCAGGCCACCGGGTTTCTGCACCGAATGGGTGACATCGAACACCACCGGCGCGCCGCTTTCGCGCATCTGCGCCAGGCTGGCCATGTCGGCCACCAGGTTGTTGTAGCCAAAGCTCACGCCGCGCTCGCAGGCCAGGAACCGGTCGGGCTCCAGGCCCGCCCCGATTGCGGCCGCGCGGGCCTTGTCGATCACGTTCTTCATGTCCCAGGGCGCGAGAAACTGCCCCTTCTTGATGTTCACTGGCTTGCCCGATCGCGCCACAGCCGCAATGAAATCGGTCTGCCGGCACAGGAAGGCGGGCGTTTGCAGCACATCGACCACGCTGGCGACCTCGGCCACCTGATCGGCTTCATGCACATCGGTGAGCACCGGCACGCCAATTTGGCGGCGCACCTCGTCGAGGATCTTCAGGCCCGCCTCGATGCCGACACCGCGCTGGCTGCTGCCGGAGGATCGGTTGGCCTTGTCGAAGGAGCCCTTGTAGATCAGTGGGATGCCCAGGGCGGTGCAGCTGTCCTTGAGCTGGCCGGCCACGTCCAGCGACAGTTGCAGGCCTTCGATCGAGCAGGTGCCTGCAATCAGGAAAAAGCGCTGCTGCAGCCCGACCTCAAAGCCGCACAGCTTCATGCCACCACTTTCAGCGTCTTGCCGCTGTCTCGGTGGTCCAGCGCCGCCTTGATGTAGGAGTTAAACAGCGGATGGCCATCCCACGGGGTGGACTTGAATTCCGGGTGGAACTGTACGCCCATGAACCAGGGGTGCTGGCTTTGCGGCAGCTCGACGATTTCGGTGAGCTGTTCGCGCTGGGTCAGCGCCGAAATCACGAGGCCGGCCGCGCGCAACTGCTCGAGGTAGTTGACGTTGGCCTCGTAGCGGTGGCGATGGCGTTCGGTGACCACGCTGCCGTAAATTTGATGGGCCAGCGTGCCGGCGCTGACGTCCGAGCTCTGCGCGCCCAGCCGCATGGTGCCGCCGAGGTCGGACTTTTCGCTGCGGGTCTTGATCGTGCCGTCAGCATCTTGCCATTCGGTGATCAGGGCAATCACCGGGTGCGGGCTCTGCGGCTCAAATTCGGTCGAATTGGCATCGGCCAGCCCAGCCACATGGCGCGCAAACTCGATGGTGGCCACCTGCATGCCCAGGCAGATGCCCAGGTAGGGCACCTTGTTTTCACGTGCAAAACGCGCCGCGCAGATCTTGCCTTCAATGCCGCGCTTGCCAAAGCCGCCGGGCACCAAGATGGCGTCAAAACGTGCCAGCTGCGAGGCGTTGTCGGGCGTGAGGGTTTCGGAGTCCACGTACTCGATCACCACCCGGGCGTGGTTTTTCATGCCGGCGTGGCGAATCGCCTCGTTGAGCGATTTGTAGCTGTCCGACAGGTCGACGTATTTGCCGACCATGGCAATCTTGACCTCGTTTTGCGGATGCTCGGTCTCATACACCAGCTCGTCCCAGCGCGACAGATTGGCCGGCGGTGTGTTGAGCCGCAGCTTGTCACAGATCAAACCGTCTAAGCCCTGCTCGTGCAGCATGCGCGGCACCTTGTAGATGGTGTCGACGTCCCACATCGAGATCACGCCCCATTCGGGCACGTTGGAGAAGAGCGAAATCTTGGCGCGCTCTTCGTCGGGGATGCGGCGGTCGGCCCGGCACAGCAGCGCATCGGCCTGGATGCCGATCTCGCGCAGTTTTTGCGCGGTGTGCTGGGTCGGCTTGGTCTTGAGTTCGCCGGCCGCGGCGATCCAGGGCACATAGCTCAGGTGCACGAAGGCCGTGTTATTGGGG
>JBILGP010000055.1:0-7590 GCA_044350985.1 Polaromonas sp.
GGGATGTGGATCGCAAAGATGTAGATCATGGCCTTGCGCAAGTTGGCAAAGATGCGGCGGCCCGAGCGGATGGCGCGCACGATGGAAGCAAAGTCGTCATCGACCAGCACCATGCTGGCCGCCTCACGCGCCACATCGGTGCCCCGCTGGCCCATGGCCACGCCCACATGCGCCGCGCGCAGGGCCGGTGCGTCGTTGACGCCATCGCCGGTCATGGTGACGATCTGCCCGTCACGCGCCAGCGCCTGCACGATGCGCAGCTTTTGCTGCGGCAAGATGCGCGCGCACACGGAGCTGTGGCGCAGCCGCACCTTTAGCGCCTCGTCACTGAGCGCCTCGATCTCGTCGGCGCTCAACAACTGGGAAGCGTCCAGTCCGGCCTGACGGGCGATCGCCTGGGCCGTGACCGGATGGTCGCCGGTGATCATCATCACCCGGATGCCCGCCCGGCGGCACTGCGCCATGGCCTCGGGCACCTGCGGGCGCAGGGGATCGGCCAGCCCGATCAGGCCGATCCACTCGAAATCGAAGTCATGCGCCGACGCTGGCCAGTGGCCGTCGTGGTGGTGGCCCGCTGCGCCTTGGGCGACGGCCAGCACCCGCAGGCCGTCGGCCGCCAGCGTCTGCACCGCCTGCTGCCACTGCGCCCGCATCGGTTCGGGCAGATGGCACAGCTCCATCACCGCCTCGGGCGCGCCCTTGGCAGAAATCACATGACCGGCGTCGCCAGCGCGCCAGACATGCGACATCGCCCGCAGTTGCGTGCTCAAAGGATAGGTGTGCACCAAATCCCAATCGTGCAGGCGGTCGGTGCCGGCGAGCAGCTCACGGCCCAGGCGGTGAAAGGCCTGCTCCATCGGATCGAAAGGCTGCTGGGCGCTGGCCAAAATCGCGTGCTCGGCAATGCGCGCAAACTCACCGGCGTGCTGCGGCTGCAGCGCATCGGGGCTCCAAAGTCCGTCGGTGGGCACGCGCAGGATCAGCGGCTGGCCATCGGCTGCTACCGCCAGCGCATGGACCGCCATGCGGTTTTGCGTCAGGGTACCGGTCTTGTCGACGCACAGCACCGTGGTCGCTCCCAGGGTCTCGATGCAATTGATGCGGCGCGTCAGCACCCCCTGGCGGGCCAGGCGGCGCGCACCGAGCGCCGGAAAAATCGCCAGCACCACCGGGTACTCCTCGGGCAGCATGGCCATGGCCACCGCAATGCCGCCCAGCAGGGCCGGCAGCCAACGACCGGTGCGCCAACCCTCAATGGCCACCATCACGGCGCACAGCAGCATCGCGATGATGGCCAGCGTGCGCACCAGACGCGCGGTCTGTTTCTGCAAGGCGGTCGGCGCGGGCACCAGGCTGTGCAGTGCCTGCCCGATCTGGCCAAGCTCGGTGCGCGAGCCAGTGGCACTGACCTGCATCAAGCCCTGACCGGCCACCACAAAGGTGCCAGCAAACACACGTGCGCCCGGCTCGGGCTGCAAGGCCGTGCAGGCGTGCTTGGCCACGGGCAGCGACTCGCCGGTCAGCATCGACTCGTCGACCTGCAGATGCTGCGCTTGCAGCAGCAGGCCATCGGCGGCGATTCGGTTGCCTTCGGCCAGGCACAGCAGATCGGCGCACACCACCTCGTGCGCAGGTATCTCGCGCCGGATGCCGCCGCGCAGCACCTGCACGCGCTGCGCGCTGAGCTGGTGCAGCGCCTCGATGGCCCGGTCGGCGCGGCCCTCCTGCACCAGCGTCATGCCCAGCACCGCCAGCACGAACACGGCCAGCGTCAGGCCTTCAACACGGTCGCCCAGAGCCAGGTAGATCAGCACCGCCGCCAGCAGCAAAGCGAACATGGGCTCGGCCAGCAAGGCCAGCACCCGCCGCCCGATGCTGCGGCGCCGGGCCGCCTGCATCTCGTTGGGGCCGTCTTGTGCCAGCCGGCTGCGCGCCTGCTGCTCGCTCAAGCCGCTCAAACCGGGCAAAGCCAGATCCTCCTGGCGCGTCGCTTGGGTGGTCATCTGCTGCAGTTGTAGGGCAAGCGCACCGATGCGAGCCGGTCCGTGCAGCCGCAGCGCAGGCCGGACAAGCGCGCAAGCGCCTGTCGGAGAGGCGCCGATCGAGTCGGCCGACCTGATCGGCCTATCATTGGGGCCAGCGCCCAGCCGTAGCGCTTGGCACGACCGTCCACTTCCACGCACCACCATGAGCATCTACGAGCAAGACCTGAGCCCCAACCCGGCCAACCACACCGCGCTGTCGCCGGTGAGCTTTGTCGAGCGCAGCGCCGAAGTCTTTGGCGACCTGCCGGCGGTGATCCACGGCACGCGCCGCTACAGTTGGGCCCAGACGCGCGAGCGCTCGGCACGGCTGGCCGCAGCGCTGCGTGCGCTGGGTCTGGGCCGGGGCGACACCGTCAGCGTGATGCTGCCCAACACCCCCGAGATGATCGAGGCGCACTATGCGGTGCCCGCACTGGGCGCCGTGCTCAACCCGCTCAACACCCGGCTTGATGCGGCCTTGCTGGCCTGGCAGATGAACCACTGCGAGGCCAAGGTGCTGATCACCGACCGCGAGTTCGCACCGGTGATGGCGCAGGCCCTCAGCCGCCTGGCCGCCGACCACGGACGCCAGCCCATCGTGATCGATGTCTGCGACAGCCAGTACGAGGGGCCGGGCGATCGCCTGGGCAGCCTGGAGTACGAAGCCTGGCTGGCTGCCCATGCACCGCTGAGCCGGCTGGAGGGCCCACAAAACGAATGGGACGCGATTGCGGTGAGCTACACCAGCGGCACCACGGGCGATCCCAAGGGAGTGGTGACGCACCACCGCGGCGCCTACCTCAATGCCGTGTGCAATGCGGCCACCTGGACCATGCCGCACTTTCCGACCTACCTGTGGACGCTGCCGCTGTTCCACTGCAACGGCTGGTGCTTCCCTTGGACGCTGGCCATGCTCGGCGGGGTGCAGGTGTGCCTGCGCAAGGTTGATGCGCCATCCATCCTGGGCGCCATGCGCGAGCACCGCATCGACCACTACTGCGCCGCCCCCATCGTGCACAGCCTGATCTACAACGCGCCCGAGGCCATGCGCGAAGGCATCACGCAGCAGGTGCGCGGCTTGGTCGCGGGCGCCGCGCCGCCGGCGGCCATGATCGAGGGCATGGCCCGCATCGGCTTTGCCATCACCCATGTCTACGGCCTGACCGAGGTGTATGGTCCGGCCGCCGTCGCGGTGCAGCGCCCGGCCTGGGCGCAGCAGAGCCTGTCCGAGCAGACCCGACTCAACGGACGGCAGGGCGTGCGCTACGCGCTGCAAGAGGGCATGACGGTGATGGACCCACAGACGCTCCAAGAGGTGCCCGCCGACGGCCAGACCATGGGCGAGATCATGTTTCGCGGCAACATCGTGATGAAGGGCTACCTCAAGAACCCAACGGCCACCCAAAAAGCTTTTGAAGGCGGCTGGTTTCACACCGGCGATCTGGCGGTGATGGAGCCCGACCGTTATGTCAAGATCCGCGACCGCAGCAAAGACATCATCATCTCGGGCGGCGAAAACATCAGCTCACTGGAGGTCGAGGATGCGCTGTACCGCCACCCGGCCGTGCTCGCCTGCGCGGTCGTGGCCAAGCCCGACCCCAAATGGGGCGAAACCCCCCTGGCCTACGTGGAGACCAAGCCCGGCGCACAAGTGAGCGCGCAAGATCTGATCGCCCACTGCAAGGCCTTGCTGGCAGGCTACAAGGTGCCGCGCGACATTCGCTTTGAGGACATCCCCAAGACCTCCACCGGCAAGATCCAGAAGTTTGCGCTGCGCCAGCGCGCCCAGTCGAGCACGGCGATCGAGTAAGGAGACGACCATGGCAGACGACGCACTCTTGAGACAAGACGACGGCCGTGGCGTCACGACCCTCACGCTCAACCGGCCGCAGGCCTTCAATGCGCTTGATGAGACGCTGCTCGAGGCACTGCAGCGCCAGATCGACGCTCTCGCGGCTGACGAACAACTGCGCGCCGTCGTCATCGCCGCCTCGGGTCGCGCCTTTTGCGCGGGCCACGACCTCAAGCAGATGCGGGCCGAGCCCAGCCTGGCCTACTACCAAAGCCTGTTTGCACGCTGCAGCGAGCTCATGATGAGCTTGCAGCGCCTGCCCGTGCCAGTGATCGCTAAGGTGCAGGGCCTGGCCACGGCAGCCGGCTGCCAGCTCGTGGCCCAATGCGACCTGGCGGTGGCCGCCCGCACAGCCCGCTTTGCGGTCAGCGGCGTCAACCTGGGCCTGTTCTGCGCCACGCCCAGCGTGGCCCTGTCGCGCAACCTACCGCGCAAGGCCGCTTTTGAGATGCTCGCCACAGGCTCCTTCATCACCGCCGATCAGGCCCTGGACAAAGGCCTGATCAACCGGGTGGCCGAGCCCGAGGATTTGGACGGCGCGCTTGAAGATTTGCTGGCCAGCATCCTGCCCAAACCCCGCCTGGCCCTGGCGCTGGGCAAGCAGCTTTTTTACCGCCAACTGGAAGCGGGCATGGGCACCGCCTACGAAGACGCCGCCCAGACCATGGCCTGCAACATGATGGACGCCAGCGCCCTTGAAGGCGTGCAAGCCTTCCTGGAAAAACGCCCGCCTGCCTGGCCGGCCTGAGCCCCAAAAGGGCGCCCAATCGCCGCGAGGGCGCGGCTCCCACCAATTCGACACCCACCCCCAACTGTGGGAGCGCCCCCCCGGCGCGATAGCCCCGCCTCGTCGTGGCGCCCACCCCGTCATCGCGCCCTCACCCCGTCATCGCGAGGGGCGAAGCGATCCATCTCGTTGAGTTCTCAGGCCTTGCGATGCCACAGCGCGGATAAAAAGACATGGATTGCCACGCTGCGCTCGCAATGACGCAGTGCCGTCGTCGCGCCACCCACCCCCGTCATCGCGAGGAACGAAGCGATCCATCGGCTGCTGCACAATCTGGCCATGAACATGAAAGCAGACAACGACGCGCTGTTTGCGCCGCTCGATTTGGGCAGTGGTCTGGTGCTGCCCAACCGGGTGGTGCTGGCCCCGTGCACGCGCAACCGGGCCACGCCGGAGCTGGGGCCGTCAGCGGGGGCGGCGGACTATTACGCGCAGCGGGCGCAAGCCGGGCTGCTGATCACCGAGGCCATCCTGGTCACGCCCGAGGCCCAGGGTTACCTCGACACACCGGGCTTGTTTGCAGACAGCCACGTCAGCGGCTGGCGGCAGGTTTGCGATGCGGTCCACGCCCAAGGCGGGCGCATCTTTGCGCAGCTTTGGCACACCGGCCGCATCGCGCACAGCCACTGGGCCAAAGTGCAACCGGTGGCGCCCTCGGCCGTGCTCGATCCGGTGCTGCGACGGCAGGCGGGCGGATTCGAGTTGTACAACGAGATGCCGCGCGCCCTGGGCGCCCGAGAGATCCCGGGCGTGATCGATCTGTTCAAGCAGGCCGCGCAGCGCGCCCACGCCGCCGGCTTCGATGGCATCGAGATCCATGGCGCCAACGGTTACCTCATCGAGCAGTTTCTGCGCCAGCACACCAACCGCCGCGATGACGCCTGGGGTGCCGGCTTGCAGGGGCGGCTGCGGTTTGCGCTGGCCGTGGTGCAGGCCTGTGTCGAGGTTTGGGGGCCACACCGGGTGGGTTTGCGCCTATCGCCCTGGCCTGACTTTGGGGAGATGCGCTGGAGCGAAGGCGACAACGAAACCTACATCGCCTTGCTGCAGCAGGTGGCCGATCTGAAACTGGCCTATGTGCACACCGGCATCACACAAGACAGCCCACACGAGCAGATCGGCGGCACGCCCAGCGCCTTCCTGCGCCGCCATTGGCCGGGCGTGCTGATCGGCAATGGCGGCCACAGCCCAGAGACGGCGCTGCAGCATGTGCAGGCCGGTGATTTTGATTTGGTCTCCTTCGGACGCAGCTTCATCGCCAACCCCGATCTGGTGACGCGCCTGCGCGAAGGCCTTGCGCTGCGCCCCTATCACCACGATGTGTTGAAGGCCCTTGCCTGATGGTGCGCGACACGGCACCTAGGCTGATACCTGGCCTGGAGCCGAGCCTGGGGCCGAGCCTGGGGCCGATAGGCCGGCATTTTTGCCGCGTTGGCCAGCAGTGGCTGCACTACCGGCGCATGGGCCAGGGGCCAGCGGTGCTGCTCTTGCACCAGACGCCGCAGTCGTCGCAAACGCTCGAGCCGCTGATGCGACTGCTGGCGGGTCAGCGCACGGCCATCGCGGTCGACACACCGGGCTTCGGTCAGTCCGACCCCTTGCCGCAGGCCGACTGGAGCATGGCGCTGCTGGCCGATCACATGGTCCGCTTCATGGATGCGCTGCGCATCGAGCGGGCGGCCATTTGCGGTCAGCACACGGGCGCGGCCATCGGCGCTGAAATGGCGCGGCGTCATCCGCACCGGGTGCTGGCGCTGGCCCTCGACGGGCTGCCGCTGTTCAATGCTGCCGAGCAGGCATCTATCCTGCCGCACCAGCTCTACCGCTTCGTGCCGCAGCCCGATGGCACACATCTGATGTGGGCCTGGTCACGCTTTCGCGACGGCTGGATGTTTTTCCCCTGGTCGCAGCGCGACTTGGCCCACCGCCGCCGGCTCGACTTCCCGCCGCCCGAAGTCATCCATCGCATGCAGATCATGGAGCTGCTGCGCTCACGCGAGCATCACCTGCGCATCTACCCCGGCGTGTTCGCCTGGGACGGCATCGAGGCAATCCGCGCGCTCAGCCAGCCTTGCTGGATCGGCACCAATGCCGACGACCAGCTTTTCCCGCACATGCAGCGCCTACCGCAGGCGCTGGCCCATGTGACGATACAAAACGACCTGCCGATCGGTGCGCGCAGCCAGGTTTGGCAGGCGCAGGCGCGCTGGGTGCTCGATCACGCCAGCGGCGACGACGCGCCGCCCGAGCCCGCCCTGCGCGGACTTGGCGGCGGGGCCGATGCGCGCCGGTATGCCCAAGGCCTGCTGGTGCAAGGCTGGCAGCTCGATCGCAGCGGCCCGATCACGCTCTTGCTGCATGGCGCAGGCTCCTCAGGTGCCTGCGAGATGCAAAGGCACACCCTGGACGGGCCGGTGCTCGCCGTCGATTTACCCGGCCACGGCGATTCAGACGGGCCGGTGCTCGGCTGCGAGGACGCGGCGCGCAAGCTCAGCCAGGCACTGGCTGAGCTCGATCTGCCGGCGCTGCAGGTGCGCGCACGCGGCTACGGCGCTGCGGTGGCGGCGCACTGGGCGCTGCAGTGCGCCGCGGCGCCGGCTGCTCCCACCTGCCGGCCGCTGGCCCTGGACCTGCACGAGGTGGCTGGCAGCGCCAGCCGCACGCAGTGGCGCACACGCTATGCACAGCCCATCGTGCCGGCCTGGGACGGCACGCACCTGATCGCCCTGTGGCACGAACTGCGCGACCGCGAGTTGTTCCACCCCTGGTTTGAACGCCAGCGCGACAACATCCGCACCGCCGAGCCGCACATCGACGCTGCATCGCTGACGCAGGCGCTGTTTGCCGCGCTGCAGTGCGAAAACTGGGCGCTGGCCCATCAGCACTGGCTAGACTGGGACCCACAGGGCGGGCAGGGGCTGGCGGCC
>JBILGP010000056.1:0-7585 GCA_044350985.1 Polaromonas sp.
CCATGCCGTCGCTGTGCGGAATGATGCGGGCAAAGGGCATGGGGCGCAGGCCCATGCGCGACTTGACGTCTGAGGGATTGACGCCCGACCAGCGCAGGCGCACCCGCACTTGGCCTGGCGCGGGCACAGGATCGGGCAGTTCGCCCCATTGCAGCACGTCGCGGGCCGCGCCCTGACGTTCGTAGTAGGCAGCTTGCATGATGATGTTGAGGTTGGAGTCGAAGGGTCGGCCCAGACGCTGGTCGTGATCAGTCGACGGGCCGCAAGAGGGAAGGTGCGGCGCTCAGGCCACCGGATAGGTCCCCGGCAGCAAGATCTCGCGGTCGACCTGGGCGATGTCGGTGCGGCCGCAAAAGGCCATGGTGATGTCAAGCTCCTTGTGGATGATCTGCAGCGTGCGCGTCACGCCGGCCTGCCCCATGGCGCCCAGGCCGTAGAGCATGGCACGGCCGATGTAGGTGCCCTTGGCGCCCAGGGCGACGGCCTTGAGCACGTCCTGCCCGCTGCGGATGCCGCCGTCCATGTGCACCTCGATGTGCCGGCCGACCGCGTCGACGATGGCCGGCAGGGCCTCGATGCTGCTTTGCGCGCCGTCAAGTTGCCGCCCGCCGTGGTTGGAGACGATGAGCGCATCGGCGCCCGATTCGACAGCCAGGCGGGCGTCTTGCACATCCTGGATGCCTTTGACGATGAGCTTGCCGCCCCAGCGCTGCTTGATCCATTCGACATCGCCCCAATTGAGCGCCGGATCAAACTGGCTGGCCGTCCACTCCGACAGGCTGCTCATGTCGGCCACGCCGCTGACGTGCCCCACGATGTTGCCGAACTGGCGGCGCTGCGTGCCCAGCATGCCCAAGGCCCAGCGCGGTTTGCCGGCAATGTTGATCAGGTTGCGCAGCGTCAGCTTGGGCGGAGCCGACAGACCGTTTTTGATGTCCTTGTGGCGCTGACCGAGGATCTGCAGATCGAGCGTGAGCACCAGGGCGCTGCAGTGGGCGGCTTTGGCGCGGTCGATCAGACGCTCGATGAAGCCGCGGTCTTTCATGACGTAGAGCTGGAACCAAAAGCCCTCTCCGGCATGCTGTGCAACGTCTTCGATCGAGCAGATGCTCATGGTCGAGAGCGTGAAGGGAATACCGAACTCTTTGGCCGCGCGGGCCGCCAGAATTTCGCCGTCGGCATGCTGCATGCCGGTCAGGCCAGTGGGCGCGATGGCCACCGGCATGTGCACCTTCTGGCCGATCATGGTGGTTGCGGTGCTGCGCCCTTCCATGTTGACGGCCACCCGCTGGCGCAGCTTGATTTTCTGGAAGTCGCTCTCGTTGGCGCGGTAGGTGCTCTCGGTCCAGGCGCCGCTGTCGGCATAGTCGTAGAACATGCGAGGCACCCGTTTTTGGGCGAGCACGCGCAGGTCTTCGATGTTCGTCATCACGGTCATGGCAGTTCTCGGCTGTGGATCTGGGCCTCCATGGTAGCGGCCGCCGCCTAAGGTGGGGCTGAAAGCGGGCGTCGCGGTCTTGAAAAATTTTCCTGCGGTGATCGGCCCCAGGGCTGCGGGGGAAAGGCGCGGCTCGTTATGCTTGCGGCCATGCCTTGCCTTGCGCCGCGTTCATGGACAGCCTGACCCAGGTCGCCCTGGGCGCGAGCATCGGCGTGGTCGTCATGGGCCGGCGAACGGCCGTCTGGAAGGCCGCGGCCTGGGGTGGCCTGGCCGGCCTGCTGCCCGATTTGGACGTGCTGATCGACCATGGCGATGCGCTGCTCAACATGGTGCGCCATCGCGGCCCCAGTCACTCGCTGCTCTGGCTGAGCCTGTTGGCGCCCGCGCTGGCGTGGCTGGCGCACACCCTGTCCTCGCCCAGGGCGGGCAGCGCCCATGATGGCCGTCTTGGCGCGACCTGGGCGCTGTGGTCCCTGGCCTTGTGGCTGGCGCTGTTCACCCATCCCCTGCTCGACCTGATGACCATTTACGGCACCCAGGTCTGGCAGCCGCTGAGCGATGAAGCCTACGGCCTGGGCAGCATGTTCATCATCGACCCGCTCTACAGCCTGCCTTTGCTGCTGGGGTTGATCGGTGCCGCAGTGGCCCGACGGCTCAGTTGGGGCCTGGGGGCCAACGCCTTGGGCCTGCTGATCAGCACCGTGTATCTGGCCTGGAGTGCGCTGGCCCAGGCCAGCGTGGCAGACCATGCGCGCCAGAGCCTGGCGGCAGCGGGTTTGCCGAGCGATCGTCTGCTGGTCACCCCAGCGCCGCTGCAGACGCAACTGTGGCGGGTGGTCGCTCTGGATGGAGACCGTTATCACGAAGGCTACTATGCCCTGCGCGACCAAGGCCGGCCGATCCGCTTTCGCGCTTTCGATCGCGGCGGCGATTTGCTGGCCCGCCACGCCGACCATGTGCAGGTGCAGCGCCTGCAGCGCTTTGCCGATGGTTTTGTGTCGATGCGCCAGGAGGGCAGCGACCTGTGGATCACCGATCTGCGCATGGGCCAGCAGCCGTATTACGTGTTTGACTTCAACCTCGGTGCAGCAACGGCCGATCCGGCAGCGCCGCCGCCAGCGCAGCAGGTTTCGGCGCGCATCCCTCTGGCAGCGGGCCTGCAGTGGCTGAGTCGGCGCATGGCGGGCGAGGACCTCGATCCGCCTGGGCGGTGAGGTCGATCACGCCCAATCAAGCGAGTCGGATCAAGCAAGCCGGGTGCGATGCCGTGCGATCTGCGCGCGCACCTGTGCAGGGGCGGTGCCGCCAAGCGTGGCGCGCGCATTCAAGCTGCCGCGCAGGCTCAGGACGTCGTAGACATCGCCCTCAATGGCCGCATGAAAGCCCTGCAGCGCAGGCAGCGGCAATTGCGACAAGTCGCAGCCCTGGCTGGCAGCGGCTTTGACTGCGTGGGCCACCGTCTCGTGCGCGTCGCGAAAAGGCAGGCCCTTCTTGACCAGGTAGTCGGCCAGATCCGTGGCGGTGGCATAGCCTTTTTTGGCAGCGTCTTCCATCGCCTGCGCATTGACGGTGATGCCGCCTTCTTTCTGGCCCGTGGCCGGGTTCACTTGGCCGCCCACCATTTCGCTGAAGATGCGCAGCGTGTCCTTGAGCGTGTCGACCGTGTCGAACAGCGGCTCCTTGTCTTCCTGGTTGTCCTTGTTATAGGCCAGCGGCTGGCCCTTCATCAGGGTGATCAGGCCCATCAAGTGGCCGACCACGCGGCCGGTCTTGCCGCGTGCCAATTCAGGCACGTCAGGATTCTTTTTCTGCGGCATGATGGACGAACCAGTGGTGAAGCGGTCGGCGATCTTCACAAAACCAAAGTTCTGGCTCATCCACAAAATCAATTCTTCTGAGAAACGGCTGATGTGCACCATGCACAGCGAGGCAGCGGCGGTAAATTCAATCGCGAAGTCGCGGTCGCTCACGCCGTCCAGGCTGTTTTGGCAAACCTGCGGACGGCCTTGTTCGTCGACCATGCCCAGGGTGCGCGCCACGCGCTCGCGGTCGAGCGGGTAGGTGGTGCCGGCCAGGGCCGCTGAGCCCAGCGGCAGCCGGTTGGTGCGGCGGCGCACGTCGGCAAAGCGCTCGGCATCACGCGAAAACATTTCCACATAAGCCAGCAGGTGATGGGCAAAGCTCACCGGCTGGGCCACTTGCAGGTGGGTAAAGCCCGGTAGGATCACCTCGACGTTCTTCTCGGCCACCTCGACCAGTGCCTTTTGCAGGTCGGCCAGCAAGGCGATGATGAGGTCGGTCTCGCCGCGCAGCCACAAGCGCACATCGGTGGCGACTTGGTCGTTGCGGCTGCGGCCGGTGTGCAGCCGCTTGCCGGCATCGCCCACGAGCTGCGTCAGGCGCGCCTCGATGTTCAGGTGCACGTCTTCGAGGTCGAGCTTCCACTCGAACGCGCCGGAGTCGATCTCCTGCCTGATCTGCGCCATGCCGCGTTCGATGTCGGCCAAGTCGGCGGCCGAGATGATGCCCTGCGCGGCCAGCATCTCGGCATGGGCCAAGGAGCCCGCGATATCGGCCTGCCACAGGCGCTTGTCAAAAAAGACGCTGGCGGTGTAGCGCTTGACCAACTCGCTCATCGGTTCTGAAAACAGCGCCGACCAGGCTTGGGATTTGGTGTCGAGTTGGTTTGTCATGGTCCGCCGATTTTATCGGGCGGGGATCATCGGCCTGCGAATGTGCTGAGTGCTTGAGCCGGTGTGAGGATGCGCAGGCCATCCGGCACTTGCGCCCTGAGCAGATCCTGGTCGCCGCTGACCAGCATCGTGCCGGGTGACTGCAGGGCGGTGGCGATGAACTTGTCATCGTCAGGGTCGCGGCTCCAGCACCCATGGCCATCGATCCTCACCCATACGGCACAAGCCGACAGATCGCGGAGCACCCGTTCACGCATGTCCAGGCTGATGTAGCGGTCGAACTTGGGGCGGTACAGACGCGTGCGCAACTCTTCAAACGTGGGCTCGGAAAACACAAGGCGGGCATGGGACAGCACTTGCTGCACCAATGCGTAGGGACTGCCTTGCCTGGACAAGGCGGCGCTGATCAGCACATTGGTGTCCAGAACCCAGTCAGGACTCGTCACGCAGCAGCTCCTGCAGAACCTCCGGGGTCATGCCCGCCTGCTCGGATTGGGCGCTGCTGGTCGCCAGGGTGTGCTGCAGGCGGTTGGCATAGAACTGGCGCATGGCCTCGTAATCTTCGGCCGACACCATCACCCCCACCACCCGGTCATGGCGCATCACCCGCACGGGCTCGCGCTGTGCCATGTCGATGAACTGGCCGAACTGGGTCTTGGCTTCGTTGGCGGTGAGGGTACGCATGGCATTAATTTAGCACGAATCGAACGAATTGGATGAAGTCAGGAACTTTTGACACGGTGATTGAACCCATAAGACCTCATTTAACATGGACGGATGACGGATTTGCCATCCAACCCCAGCCCCATCCTGTCTGCTTCCGTCCATGCAGCCGCCCAGCGCAGCGTGCTGTGCTGGCTGGCCACGGTCGACGCCCAAGGTCAGCCCAATGTGTCCCCCAAAGAGGTCTGGGCCATCGCCGATGACCAGCACGTGGTGGTGGCCAACATCGCCTCGCCAGTGACCGCACGCAACATCGCAGAGCAGCCGAAGGTGTGCCTGAGCTTTGTGGATGTTCTGGTGCAAAAAGGCTTCAAGCTGCGGGGCACGGCCAGGGCAGTGTTGCCTGACGATTCCGACTACAGCAAATGGGCAGCCCCCTTGCTGCTCATGACAGGGGATCGCTTCCCGGTACGCAGTGTGCTGCTGATTTCAGTCCAGTCCGCGCAGCCCATCGTGGCCCCCAGCTACTGGCTGTATCCCGAAACCACCACCGAAGCTGCGCAAGCTGCGGCGGCTCGGCTTGCCTATGGCTTGAAAACCTGATCCAGGACCCAAGTCTGGCGCCTTGCTCTCAAGCCCGGGTCATCCCAGGGGTCTGACGCCTTACCCTGTATTGCGCAGTCCCGCCGCGATCCCGTTGATGCTGATGTGAATCCCGCGCTGCACACGCTCGTCGGCCCGGCCGTCGCGGTAGCGGCGGATCAGCTCGACCTGCAGGTGGTGCAGCGGGTCGATGTAGGGGAAGCGGTGGCGGATTGAGCGGGCCAAGGCGGGGTTGGCGGCCAGGCGGGTTTTGTCGCCGGTGATCTGGCCAAGTGCATCGACCGTGGCCTTCCACTCGGCTTCGATGGCGCCAAAGATGCGTCCGCGCAGGCGCTTGTCGGCCACCAACTGAGCGTACAGCGAGGCCAGGGCCAAGTCGCTCTTGGCCAGCACCATGTCCATATTGGACAGCAGGGTGCGGAAAAACGGCCACTGGCGGTACATCTTTTGCAGCAGCGCGAGCTGGACTTTTTTGCCCGGGCCATCGGCCTGGTTGAGGAAGGCTTCGACCGCCGAGCCAAAGCCGAACCAGCCGGGCAGCGTCAGGCGGCATTGGCCCCAGCTGAAGGACCAGGGAATGGCACGCAGGTCTTCGATGCGGTCCAGCGCCTTGCGCGAGGCCGGGCGCGAGCCGATGTTGAGCTGGGTCAATTCGCGGATCGGGGTGGCGCCAAAAAAGTAGTCGACAAATCCCGGGGTGCCGTAAACCAGTTGACGGTAGGCGGCCATGCTGGCTTGCGACAGCTCGCCAGCGGCGTCCATGAAAGCCCGGCTGGCCGGCTTGGTCGGCTGCAGCAAGGTGGCCTCGAGCGTGGCCGCGACCAGCGTTTCCAGGTTGCGCCGGCCAATCTCGGGGTTGGCGTATTTGGAGCCGATCACCTCGCCTTGCTCGGTCAGTCGGATTTGGCCGCGCACGGTGCCCGGAGGCTGGGCCAAGATGGCCTGGTAGCTGGGGCCACCGCCCCGGCCCACCGTGCCGCCGCGGCCGTGGAACAGGCGCAACTGAATGTTGTGCGAGTTCGCGAGCTGATCGAACAGGCTGACCAGCGCGATCTCGGCGCGGTAGAGCTCCCAGTTGCTGGTGAAAATGCCGCCGTCCTTGTTGCTGTCGCTGTAGCCGAGCATGATGTCTTGCTCAGCACCCGAGCGCTGCACCAGCCTGGCCACCCCGGGCAGCGCATAGAACTCGCGCATGATGCCCGCGGCATTGCGCAGGTCGTCGATGGTCTCAAACAGCGGCACCACGATCAGGTCGGCCATCGCCGCACCATCGAGTGTGCCGCGCAGCAGCGCCACCTCCTTTTGCAGCAGCAGCACTTCGAGCAGATCGCTAACCGTCTCGGTGTGGCTGATGATGTAGTGGCGGATGGCCTGTTCGCCGTAGCGGCTGCGCATGAGCCGGGCGGTCTCGAAGATGGCCAGCTCGCTTTGCGTGTGGGCGCTGTACTGGGCGGCGGGCACGCGCAGCACCCGCGCATCGTTGAGCAGGCCCAGTAGCAGCCGCTGGCGGGCCGGCTCGTCCAGCCGGTCGTAATGCGGCTCCACGCCGGCCGTGGCCAACAGCTCGGTCACCACTTTTTCGTGCTGGTCCGAGCTTTGGCGCAGGTCCACCGTGGCCAGGTGAAAACCGAACACCTGCACCGAACGGATCAGCGGCTGCAGCCGCATGGCCGCCAGGGGCTGGCCGTCGTGCTTGCACAGCGAAGCCTCGATCACCCGCAGGTCGGCCAGAAAGTCCTCGGCGCTGGCATAGGGGTTTTGCGGCGCCACCGCGTGGCGCGCCGCCTCGCCGCCGGTCAATTGCTTGAGGGTGGCGGCCAGGCGAGCGTACATGCCGGTCAGGGCGCGGCGGTAGGGCTCGTCCTGTCGGTGTTCGTTGCGATCGGGCGAGCGTTCGGCCAGCGCCTGCATCGCTTCATCGACGGGCACCAGCAGGGCCGACAGCGACAGTTCGCTGCCCAGGTAATGCACCTCGGTCAGGTAGTGGCGCAGCGCCACCTCGCATTGCCGGCGCAGCGCGTAGTGCAGCGTGTCCGCATTGACGTTGGGGTTGCCATCACGGTCGCCGCCGATCCACTGCCCCATGCGCAGAAAGCTGGCCACCGGCTGGCCGTCGAGCGCCGACTCGAGTTCGGCATAGAGCTTGGGAATTTCGCGCAGAAAGGTCGCCTCGTAGTAGGACAGG
>JBILGP010000057.1:0-7507 GCA_044350985.1 Polaromonas sp.
GCCACTGCACGTCCTGCGCAGACCCGCCAGCCAGCGCATCGAGATCCATCGGCTCGGTGGTGTAGGCCACATGGCGGCGCTCAGGCAAGGCCCTGAGCACGGGCGCCGCAGCGGGCATCCACTGCGCGCCCGGGTCCCAATCGCGCCGCAAGGTCACGTAACTCAGCCCCTGCTGGCCGGCTGCAATCGGCCCGTAGGGTGAAAAGGCGCCCGCGTAGTGAACCGTGAGCGCACGCACCGTGTGGGTGCCGATGCGACCGCTGCCGGCCACGAAGACCTGGAACTGGTCCACCGCATGAAAATGCGCGTCGACCGTGGCTCCCGGCGCCTGCTCGACCAGGTAAGCCATGGGCTGACCGGCCAGGCTCTGGGCGCTCGGCGCAGCCAGACCCTGGGCCAGCCACTCCATTTTGTTGCTGCCCAGATAGGTGCTGACATGGGTCAACGCACCGCCAGGGGTGACGTAGCGCAGGCGCCGAGCCATCGCCTGTTCAAGAGAGGCCTGCAGCATCTGCGGCCCTCATTCCGGCTGGATATTGGCCTCACGCGCCAGCCGTATCCACTTGACCGTCTCTTCCGCGATCACCCCCTTGAACTGCTCGGCGCTCATGAGCATGGGCGTCATGCCGATGGTGCTCAGACGGGCGGCAACATCGGGATGGCGCAGCGCCTGGGCGACCGCGGCATTGAGCTTGTCGACCAATTCCTTGGACATCCCGGCCGGACCGACCAGACCCACCCAGGATGGAAAGTCAAAACCGGGCAGCGTCTCCGAGACGGCCGGCCAATCGGGCACCAGGGGGTTGCGCTTGATCGAGGTCACCGCAATGGGCACCAGCTTGCCGGCCTTGGCCTGCGCCATGGCATTGGCCAGATCGACCAGGGTGGCATCGAGCGAGCCTCCGATGACGTCGGTGATCGTTGCCGGAATGCCCTTGTAGGGCACCACCAGCAGATCGATGCCGCCGAGCTTGTTGAGGGTGGCAATCTGGGTCTGCACCGACGAGGTGGTGGAGCCGACACTGACCTTGCCCGGCCGCTGCTTGGCGTAGGCAATGAATTCGCTCATGGTCTTGGCCGGAAAACCGGGCCTGACCATCAGCACGTGCATGGTCTCGCCAAACCCGTTGATCGGCGAGAAATCCTTGCGCGGGTCATAGGCCAGGTTCTTGACCATGGCCACATTGGTGGCCAGCGGAGACTGGGAGCCAAGCAGCAGGGTGTGGCCATCGGGCGCAGCGCGCACCATCTCCATCACGCCGATGGTGCCGTTGGCCCCCGGCTTGTTGTCGACCACGATGGGCTGACCAAGCACGGTGCTCATCTGCTGGCCCAGCACCCGCGCAGCCAGATCGGTGGCGGTACCTGCCGGCAGGGGCACGATCATGCGGATCGGTCGGCCGCTCTGGGCCAGCGCGCTGCCGGCAACCGCCATGGCGAGCAGCAAGACTTGGATGAAACGAAAGGCTCGCATGTCAGTCCTCCTCCAATCGGCGTTGTGATGCTGCAATTGGCACCGATGCGCGCTCGCGGGGCATCGGTGTTTTCACTAGGACCGGGTCATGGCTGGGACAGCCTTGGGAGCGCTGGTGTCAGCCGTTTCGCCACCGGGGCGGTCGTCGCTCGTTGAAGGCCTGCACGCCCTCAAGCCGGTCTTGCGAGGACACCAGCACGTTGTAGGCGGCCAGATCGAGCATATAGCCGGTGTGAAAGTCCACCTCACCGCCTCGGCTGGCCGCCAGCTTGACGTAGCGCACCGACATGGGCGCGGCCTGCACGATCTGGCGGGCGATCTGCAGCGCCTGCTCCAGCGCCCGCCCCGGCTCGGTCAATTCGTTGACCATGCCCCATTGCAGCGCCTGCTGGGCGGTAAAGCTCGCGCCGGTGTAGAGCAGTTGCTTGGCCCGGCGCATGCCGGCCGCACGCACCAGGTTTTGCACACCGCCGCCGCCGGGCAAGATGCCGCGCTTGGCCTCAGGCAGGGAGAACACCGAGGCCTCGGAGGCGATGATGAAGTCGCACATCAGGGCCAATTCAAGGCCGCCGCCGTGGGCATGGCCTTCGACGGCTGCCACCACCGGCACGGGAAAATCCTTGACCGCTAGGAAAGCCTCCTCGATCAACTGGTGCTGGGCCCGCCAAGTCTCGTCGGACATGCCGTTGCGCTCCTTGAGGTCACCGCCGACGCTAAAGGCGCGGGTGCCCGCACCGGTGAGCACCAGCACCCGAACCGCCGCGTTGGCCGACAACTCGCGCACCACCGCGCGCAACTCGGTGAACATCGCGGTGTTCATGGCATTCATCACATCGGGTCGATCGAGCGTGATCTGCCAGATTCCACTGTCTTCGGGGGCGGAGCCCAGCGGGGCGACCTGCAAGGTTTGAGGGTTCATGCAAACTTTCTTGGGTGGGATCAATACCGGTCTTGATGTGGGCTTGGGCGCGGCGCACAGACGCCACTGCAGGACGCTAGCCGACCCAGTTGGTCGCACTCCAGCCGCCGTCAATGACGAGCACATGGCCATTGATGAAGGACGCATCGTCCGAGCACAAAAACGCCACTGCACCGGCGACATCTTCGGGGCGGCCCATGCGCGGGAAGGGGATGGTGTCGACCATCAGGCGCCGAAAAGCCGGCTGCTCGAGCCGGTCTTCGATGAGCGGGGTGCGAATCAGGCCAGGCGCCACCGCATTGATGCGCAGCCCCTTGGGGCCGTAATCGACGGCCATCTGCCGGGTCAAGCCAATCAGCGCGGCCTTGGTCGCCGCATAGGCAGAGGCGCCCGGATTGCCCATCAGGCCGAAGGTCGAGGCCACATGCACCACACAGGCGCCCGGCTGGAGCAGGCCCAAGGCCTCGCGCGAGAAGCGAAACACGCTGCGCAGGTTGACGTCGAGAAATCGGTCGAGTTCGGCATCGTCGGTCAGGTGCATGGCCTTGGGTCGCCCAATGCCGGCGTTGTTGATCAGCGCATCGAGCCGACCAAAGCGCGAACGCGCCAACGCCATGGCCTGGGCCGGCGCATCGGCCGCGGTGACATCGAGCACGGCAAAGGCCACGCGCTCGGGCCACAGCGCCTGCAACTCCTGCAAGGCCTGCTCCTGTCTGTCCACGGCCAGCAAGCTGCCGCCTTGCTCGAGCCAGCGCTGTGCAATCGCTCGCCCGATGCCCTGGGCCGCGCCGGTGACCATGGCCACCTTGCCTGAATTCATGACCTGTCCTTGTCTGCAGCTTGGAAAGCAGCAGTTATACCCTGTCCACCGCCGCGCTTTGGCGGGCGCAGCGCACTGTGCTACAACCACCCACTTCAGTTGCAAGACCTCCCATGCAAGACGCCATGAAACCCATGCCGGTTTTCTTTGTCTCCCACGGTGGTGGCCCCTGGCCGTGGGTTGAGGGCATGCGCGAGATGTTTGCCCGCACCGCGCGCGAACTGTCGGCCCTGCCCGCCCAATTGCCCCAAAAACCGCGTGCGGTGCTGATGATCAGCGGCCACTGGGAGGCCGACAGGTTTTCGGTCTCGACGGCTGAGCAGCCGCCGATGGAACACGACTACTTTGGCTTTCCACCGCACACCTACACGCTGCGCTACCCGGCCCCCGGCTCGCCTGCGCTGGCGGCGCGGGTGCAGCAACTGCTGGGCGATGCCGGCCTGCCCTGCCAAGGCGATGCCGCCCGCGGGCTCGACCATGGCGCTTTTGTGCCCATGCACCTGATGTACCCGCAAGCGGACATGCCCATCGTGCTGCTCTCGCTCAAGGCCAGCTACGACCCGGCCGAGCACATCAAGGCGGGCCAGGCGCTTGGCGCCTTGCGCAAGGAGGGCGTGCTTATCATGGGCAGCGGCCTGACCTATCACGACATGCGCGGCTTTGGCCAGCCGGCGGCCACACCCGTGGCGCAGGCCTTCGAGCAGTTTCTGGCCAGCGCCGTCTCCCACCCCGACGCCAAGCAACGGCGCGAGTTGCTGAGCGACTGGACCCAAGCCCCGATGGCCCGTCAGGCCCATCCACGCGAAGACCACCTGCTGCCGCTGATGGTGGCTGTCGGCGCCGCACAAGACGACCCGGGGCGGCGCTGGTTTGTCGACCACGCCCTCAAGGTGGACATGGGCTCCTACGTGTTCGGTTGAGCCCGCCGGCCGCGCCGCTGCCCCGGTGTATTCTTAGGGCCTGCCTGTCCCCTACCGACCACCATGTCCGTTTTAGACCTGACCGCACCCGATGCCTTCCTGCGCAACAGCTGGTACGTGGCCCGCGTCTCCCGGGAAGTCACCCGCGAGCCCCTGGCGGTGCGGCTCTTGGGCCAGGACATCGTGCTCTACCGCCGCCAGGACGGCTCGCCCGTGGCCCTGGAAGACGCCTGCCCGCACCGCAAGCTGCCGCTGTCGATGGGGCGCATCAAGGGCGACGCGATCGAGTGCGGCTACCACGGACTGACTTTCGACGGCTGCGGCAGCTGCATCGAGGCGCCAACCCAGGCGCGCATCCCCGCTGCCGCCCGGGTTCGCAGCTACCCCGTGCGCGACCGCTACGGGCTGCTGTGGATCTGGATGGGCGAGCCCGAGCAAGCCGAGCAGACGCCGCTGCTGCACATTGAGCACCACGACGATCCGGGCTGGCACATGACGGGAGGCGACAGCCTGCTGTGCAACTGCCACTACCTGTGGCTGGTCGACAACCTGCTCGACCCCTCGCATGTGGCCTGGGTCCATCGCAGCACCTTTGCTTCTTCGGGCACCGAAGACACCGCCTTGCAGATTGACGGCGACGAGCACGGCGTGGTGTGCAGCCGCTGGATCTACGGCAAGCCGCCACCACCTTTTTACGCGCCGCTGGTCCAATTCGAGGGACCGGCCGACCGGCTGCAACACTACGAGGTGCGACTGCCCTCGATTGCGATCAACCGCAGCATCTTTGCGCCGGCCGGCATGGGCGGGCAGCAAGTGGGTGACGACCCGCGCATCTACCGCATGGTGTCGTACAACTTCCTGACCCCCATCGATGCCGACCGCACGCTCTATTTCTGGCTGCAGCACCGCAACACCGACCCGCACAACCAGGCACTGACCGAGCGCATCGCGGCGGGCGCCAAAGCCGCGTTCGAGGAGGACCGGCAGGTGCTCGAAGCGGTGCACCGCGGCATGAAAAACCCGGCCACGCCCCATATCGGTCTGCTGCTCGACGCCGGGGCGGCGCGCTTTCGCAAGACCCTGGCCGAACGCATCGCGGCTGAACAAGCAGGCGCGCGCGCGGCTGCGCCGACGTGAAGCTCGAAGCTTGAAGCTCGGGCCAGGCGGCGCGAGCAGGCTTCAAGCCCCGGGGGGCGTGTCCGAAGCCGCGCCCGAGCGCGGGAGCAAATCTGCGGCGCGGGCCAGCCAGGCCTGCAAGCTCTCGGCCAGGCTGGCGTCAGCCCACAGGCGTATCGCGCCTGGCTCGGCGCGGCTGGGCGCGAGCACCACGGTGTAAGCCGACAACCGGGTGCGCCCGGCAAAGTCGGCCGCAAGCCGCGCAAAGTCAAGGTCGCAGCCCTGAGCGAGCACATCTGCCGCCGGCGGCAGCAACAAAAAAGCGCTGTAGGCATCGCTGAGGTCCACACACGCATAGTGGGACTGCCCTGCAGCGCGAGCAATGGCTTGCACCGCCACCGACCCGACCGCTTCCTCGCCGCCTTCGCACCAGCACCACCACTCGTCGGGGCCCAGGCGCAGCCAGAGCGTCGAGCCCTGCACCACCTGCCGGCACACAGGCAGCTCGGACAGACCGCGGGCCAATTCGTCGAGCCAAGGCGCCGGTTGGGCGCGCAGGCTCAGCAGGCGCCCAGGGGCGATGCCATGAAACCTGTCATCAGCCACGCATGCGCCCTCCCTCAAGGTCGTAGAACACCGGCGCCACCACGCGGGCCGGACGGCGGGCCAGCGCGCCCGGACCGCTGGCACTGACCCAGACCTGCTCGCCCTGGCGCCCGGCACCGTCTTGCAGCAAGGCCAGCGCCACCGCACGGCCCAGGGCCGGGCTCCAGACGCTGGCCGTGACGAAACCGGCGCTGGCCTGCTCGCGCTCGCGGGCCCTGCCCGGGTCCATGTCGAGTCCTTCACACACAATCTGGGCGCCCTCCTCCAGCGGCACCTGGCCCGCCTCGACCGACAAGCCCACCAACTGAAAGCGCCCCTGAGGCCGGGCCTGATCGCGCAGCAAGGAACGTTTGCCGACAAAGTCGGTCTTGTCCATGCGCACCGCCCAGCCCAGGCCCAGGTCCAGGGGGTTGATGCAGCCATCGACTTCGTGGCCGATCGAGATAAACCCTTTTTCGACCCGCAGCACATGGTTGGCCTCCGAACCGATCACGGCCAGGCCCAGCCGCTGCCCCTGCTCGAGCAACTGCTGCCACAGATCGAGAGCGCGGCGCGCCGACAGGTGCACCTCGAAGCTGAGCTCACCGGTAAAGCTCACCCGAAACAGGCGCACCGGATGGCCACCGAGCGTGCCCTCGCGCCAAGCCATAAAGGAAAAGGTGGCCGCCGCGAGGTCGACACTGCAGCCGCAGGCCTGGAGCAACTGACGCGCTTGCGGCCCACACACCACCAGCGCAGCCCACTGCTCGGTCGCTGGTGTGACATAGGCCTGCAAGCGGCCGCGAAAATGGATCTGCAGCAAGGACTCGAGCCAGGCGTGCACGGCATGCGCCTGCCCGCTGGTGGTGGTGATCCACCAGCGCTGCTCGCCGAGCCGAAAGACGGTGCCGTCGTCAAAGATGCGGCCGTCCTCGCGCAGCATCAGCGCATAACGGCCGCGGCCGATCTTGAGGTCGGCCACTCGGCAGGCATAGGCGTGCTCCAGCAGTTGCAGCGCATCGGGCCCCTCGATTTCGAACTTGCCCAGCGGCGAGCTGTCGTACATCGCCACCGCCTCGCGGCAAGCCCGGCACTCGCGCTCGACGGCCTGCGCCATCGACTCGCCGGCCCTCGGGTAGTAGCCCGGCCTGCGCCAGTTGCCGCCGGACTCGTACATGACCGCACCGGCAGCCTCGTGCCAGGCCGACAGGGGTGTGCGCCGCACCGGCCGGATTAGGGCGCCGGGCTCGATGCCCGCAATCGCGCCAAAAGGCACAGGCGTGTAGGGCGGTCGCAGCCGCGTCGCCGACAAAGAGCCGGCATCGAGGCCGCGCAGTTGCGCCATCAGTACCGCACCGTGGACCGAAGAGGTGCGCCCCTGATCGGGCCCCATGCCCAAGGCGGTGTAACGCTTGAGATGCTCGGTCGACTCATAGCCCTCGCGCTGTGCCAGCCGCAAGTCGTCGAGCGTGACGTCGCTGGCCAGATCGACAAAGACGCGGCCGCGCGAGAGCCCGGCCCAATCGACCGGGCTGCATCCGTCAAGTTCGGCCCACTCAGGGTCTTGGGGCGGCGCGGGCAAGCGCGGCAGGCGCAAGCCCAGGCTGGCAGCCAACTCGGCGGCCGCCCGTTCGGCCGAGGCCAGGCAGGCGCGGCTGCCCTGCGCGCCCGTG
>JBILGP010000058.1:0-7491 GCA_044350985.1 Polaromonas sp.
CCTCGTGAGCGTCGGTCCCAGGCCGGCAAAAAGCCCGCCAACAGAGCGCCCGCATGGGCAGGCGCCCCTGGCGAGCCTTGGGGGCAGATTGTATGAACTGGGGGCTGAGCGACCAGCGCAGTGGGCCGGGGTTTACCCGCACACCGAGCGGCCTGCGGCCAAGCCAAGCCGCTTCGATGAGCGATTCAACGACACCATAAAAACGGCGAATGACACGCTCTTTTGCGATCGGCGCAGCGCAAGGCCGAAAGTCAAGCTCAGCCGGGGGGCGTGCCCTGGTCAAGCCGGCGCAAAAAGGCCATCTTCTCGGCGATCTTGGCTTCCAGGCCGCGGTCCGTGGGGCGGTACCAGTTGGGCTGGGCCATGCCCTCGGGAAGGTAAGCCTGGCCCGCCGCATAGCCGTGCGGCTCGTCGTGGGCGTAGCGGTAGGCCTGGCCGTGACCGAGGTCCTTCATCAGGCGCGTCGGGGCGTTGCGCAGATGGGCCGGCACCTCACGCGAGCGGTCGCTTTTGACGAAGGCGCGCGCCGCGTTGTAGGCCTGGTAGCCGGCATTGCTTTTGGGCGCCACCGACAAATAAATCACCGCCTGCGCGATTGCCAACTCGCCCTCGGGAGAGCCCAGGCGTTCATAGGTGCTGGCCGCCTCGCTGACGATCTGCAGCGCCCGCGGGTCGACCAGTCCGATGTCTTCCCAGGCCATGCGCACCACGCGGCGCATCAGGTAGCGCGGATCGGCGCCGCCATCGAGCATGCGGCACAACCAATACAGCGCCGCATCGGGGTCAGAGCCGCGCACCGATTTGTGCAAGGCCGAGATCTGGTCATAAAAATGGTCGCCGCCCTTGTCAAAGCGACGCAGCGAGGGGCTCAGGCTGTGCTGCACGAAAGCGGCATCGATGCTCGGATGGCCCGCCACGCGCGCGGCCGTGGCCACCTGCTCGAGCAAATTGAGCAGGCGCCGGGCATCGCCATCGGCCAGGTCGACCAGGGCGTCAATGGCCGCTGCATCGAGCTGCAGATCGGTCAGCGCGAGCTCACAGGCGCGCTGCAACAAAGCCTTGAGCTCGGCCGGCTCGAGCGACTTGAGCAGGTAGACCTGCGCGCGCGAGAGCAGGGCCGAATTGACCTCGAAGGACGGGTTTTCGGTGGTCGCACCGATCAGCACCACCAGGCCCGACTCAACAAAGGGCAGCAGACCGTCCTGCTGGCTTTTGTTGAAGCGATGGATCTCGTCAACAAACAGCAAGGTGCGCACGCCCCGCGCCAGATGCTGCTGGGCCTGCTCCATGGCGGCGCGGATTTCCTTGACGCCGGAAAACACCGCCGACAGGGCAATGAACTCGTGACCAAAGGCGCCGGCCATCAACCGCGCCAAAGTGGTCTTGCCCACGCCGGGTGGGCCCCACAGAATCATCGAGTGCGGCTGCCCGGACTCGAAGGCCAACCGCAAAGGCTTGCCCGGCCCGAGCAGGTGCGACTGGCCGATGACCTCCTGCAAGCTGGCGGGGCGCAGCAACTCAGGCAAGGGCGCTTGCGGCTTGGCCTGGAGCAAATCGCCCATGGCGTCCATTGTTTAAGGCCGCAGGACGTCGGCGCCCGCAGGCGGCGTGAATTGAAACTGACTTGGCGCCAAGTCGGGCTGCGCCTCAAAGCGGCTGAACTGCATGAGCGAGCGCTGGCCCAGGGCATCAAGAATGTCGAGCGTGACCAGCTCGACCCCCTGCGCCGTCGCGCGCAACCCCACACGGATGCTCTGCAACTGGCCGTCGCGGCTGCGCGGAATGGCCAGCACCCATTGCAAGCCGTCGGTAGGCGCTTGGGCGCGCAAATCGAAGTCGGCTTGCAGGCCGCGCAGATCGGTGGCCGAGGCAATCACCGCAGCGGGCGTGCCCTGCAACACCTGGCTGAGCTTGCGGGCCGTGACCTGATTGAGCTCGGGGTCGTGCAGCCACAGCGTTTGTCCGTCGGCCACCAGGGTCTGCGGATAGGGCTTGATGTAGCTGAAGCGAAAGCGGTTGGGACGGATAAATTCGAACACGCCGCTCGAGGTGCGCGTGCGGCCGGCCTGGCCTTCACGCGGCGGCGAGCTGACGGTCTGCGTGAACTGTGCGCGCCCCGATTGCACCGAACGGATGAATTGGGCGAGCAGCTGCAAGCCGTCGACCGGGCTTTGGGCCTGCACAGGCCCCAAGGCCAGGCTGGCGAGAACGACTAGGCTGTGGCGACGGTGCATGGTTGGCGGTGGGTTTATTCGGCGCGCGCGGGCACCAAAATCTCGCGCTGGCCGGCGCCCGACATGGCGCTGACCATGCCGGCGTTTTCCATGTCTTCGAGCAGACGGGCGGCGCGGTTGTAGCCGATCTTGAGGTGGCGCTGCACCAGCGAGATCGAGGCCTTGCGGTGCTTGAGCACCACCTCGACGGCTTGGTCGTACATCGGGTCCTTCTCGCCCCCGGCCTCGTCGCCGAAGTCAGCGCCGCCACCCTCGCCATCGACCGTGCCGCCTTCGAGCACGCCCTCGACATGCTGCGGCTGGCCCTGGCTCTTGAGGTAGGCCACCACGCGGTGGACCTCTTCGTCGCTGACAAAAGCGCCGTGCACGCGGATGGGCAGGCCGGTGCCGCTGGGCAGGTAGAGCATGTCACCCATGCCTAGCAAGCTTTCGGCGCCCATCTGATCGAGGATGGTGCGGCTGTCGATCTTGCTGGAGACCTGGAAGGACAAGCGGGTGGGAATGTTGGCCTTGATCAGACCGGTGATGACGTCCACGCTGGGCCGCTGCGTGGCCAAAATCAGGTGAATGCCAGCGGCGCGTGCCTTCTGGGCGAGCCGCGCGATCAGCTCTTCGATCTTCTTGCCCACCACCATCATCAGGTCGGCCAACTCGTCGATGACCACCACAATAAAAGGCAGTCGCTCAAGCGGCTCGGGCTGCTCGGGCGTGAGGCTAAAGGGGTTGTAGATGAACTCGCCGCGCGCTTTGGCCTCGTCGATCTTGGCGTTGTAGCCGGCCAGGTTGCGCACGCCCAGCTTGCTCATGAGCTTGTAGCGCTTTTCCATTTCGGCCACGCACCAGTTCAGCCCGTGGGCGGCCTGCTTCATGTCGGTGACCACGGGCGCGAGCAGGTGGCCGATGCCTTCATAAACGCTCATCTCGAGCATCTTGGGATCGATCAGCAACAGCC
The DNA here is from genome assembly GCA_044350985.1 of Polaromonas sp. Taxonomy (GTDB): domain Bacteria; phylum Pseudomonadota; class Gammaproteobacteria; order Burkholderiales; family Burkholderiaceae_C; genus Polaromonas. The sequence goes on from JBILGP010000058.1 coordinate 3,187, forward strand.
GCACGTCGCGCGGATCGGCCTTGTAGAGCAGGCTCAAGATCATGGCATTGATGCCCACCGACTTGCCCGAACCCGTGGTGCCGGCCACCAGGCAGTGGGGCATCTTGGCCAGGTCGGCCACCACCGCACTGCCGCCAATGTCCTTGCCCAGGCCGATGGTGAGCATGGACTTGGCCTCGTTGTAGGTCTGCGAGCCCAGGATTTCGGAGAGCTTGATCGACTGGCGCTTGGCGTTGGGCAACTCCAGGGCCATGTAGTTCTTGCCGGGAATGGTCTCGATGACACGGATCGACACCAGGCTGAGCGCGCGCGCCAGATCCTTGGCCAGATTGACCACCTGCGAGCCCTTCACGCCAGTGGCCGGCTCGATTTCGTAGCGGGTGATGACCGGCCCGGGGGCTGCTGCGACCACGCGCACCTCGACGCCAAAGTCCTTGAGCTTCTTCTCGATCAGCCGCGAGGTCATCTCCAAAATCTCGGGGGACACACCCTCCTGTCTGGATGCGCTGCTGTCGAGCAGGTCAATCTGCGGCAGGTTCGAGTCGGGCAGTTCATTGAACAGGGGCTTTTGACGCTCCTTGGCCACCCGCTCGCTTTTGGGGATCTCCATGCGGGGCGGCTCGATCACCACCGCAATCGGGTGCTGCTCCTCGATTTCAATGCGCTCCTCGAGCAACCCTTCTTCGCGCTCGCGGGCCGCAGCCCGGCCGACCGCCAAATCTTGCGCCATCTCGCGCTTTTCACGCCTGGCCTGCACGAACTCGTCGATCCACTGGCCCAACTTCTGCGCGGTGTGCGCCCAAGAAAAGGAAAACGCCAGGGCCACACCGAGCAAGCCGGCGACGATCCAGACCAAGGTGGAGCCGGCAAAGCCCAGCCACTTGACCCCCAGCGGTCCGACCCAAAACCCAAGCACGCCGCCCGCGTGTCCCGGCAGGCCCGACTCAAAACGGTACAGGCGGCTCCACTCGAGCGCCGTGCTGGCCAGCAACAGCAGCAGCAAGCCGCCCACGCGCACCAGACGCTGGCGCATCACGGGCTGCGCCAAGGGCTCGCCGTGCAGCCAGCGCTGCAGCCCGGCCAGCCAGACGCGCACGCCCAGCGCGAGCAGCCACCAGACCGAAAGGCCGAGCAGGAAATAGCTGGCGTCGGCCAGCCAGGCGCCGAGCTGTCCGCCCCAGTTGCGCGGCACCGCCGCAGAGCCAGCGCCGGCAACCCCGGTGGTCGACCAGGCCGCATCCAAGGCCGAATGGCTGACGAGGCAGATGAACCAAAACAGCAAGGCCAGCAGGCCCAGCAGCAGGCCGATTTCATGGGCAAAGCGGCCCAGCCCGGCGCTCGGTGGCGAGCGCTCGCCTGTCGAGCGCAGCGTGTCAAGTGAGTAGGTCATGTGGCAGGGGCGTAGCTTACCGCACAAGCACGGTGTCCAAGCACGACGTCCAAGCGCGACGCCCAAAGGCGGCCAGGTGGGCAAGCCAGGCTTTTGGCCCCTTCTTACAATAAGGCCAGAAACAGGGTCCGAGCCCGGGCATGCCCGCGCCGCGACAGCCGAGCTGTCATGGCGGCGCGGCCGCTGCGATCGCGGGCCCCACACGCCCCCTGCCCGTGCCCCTCCCACACCCAACAACTCCCCCAACGACATGAAACATTGCAAGGTCCTGATTTTGGGCTCCGGCCCCGCCGGCTACACCGCGGCCGTCTATGCGGCGCGCGCCAACCTCAACCCGGTGCTCGTCACGGGCATTGCCCAGGGCGGGCAGCTGATGACCACGACCGATGTCGACAACTGGCCCGCTGACGCGCAGGGCGTGCAGGGGCCCGACCTGATGCAGCGCTTTTTGGAGCACGCCGAGCGCTTCAAGACCGAAATCATCTTTGACCACATCAACCGGGTCGACCTGAGCGCGCGGCCCTTCAAGCTCACCGGAGACAGCGAAACCTACAGCTGCGACAGCCTCATCATCGCCACGGGCGCATCGGCCAAATACCTGGGCCTGCCCTCGGAGAGCGCCTTCATGGGCAAAGGGGTCTCGGGCTGCGCCACCTGCGACGGCTTTTTTTACCGCCAGCAAGTGGTGTGCGTCGTCGGCGGCGGCAACACCGCGGTGGAGGAGGCGCTGTACCTGTCCAATATCGCCAGCAAGGTCCACCTGGTGCACCGGCGCGAAAAATTTCGCGCCGAGCCCATCATGATCGACAAGCTGATGGAAAAAGTGGCGGCCGGCAAGATCGAGTTGCAGCTCAACCAGACGCTCGACGAGGTGCTCGGCGATGCGTCGGGCGTCACCGGGGTCAGGCTGCGCTCGACCGATGGCGCGAAAACCCAAGATCTGAGCCTGTCGGGTTGCTTCATTGCGATCGGCCACCAGCCCAACACCGACATCTTCAAGGGTCAAATTGAGATGAAGGACGGCTACATCGTCACCCGAAGCGGCCTGGCCGGCATGGCCACCATGACCAGCGTGCCCGGGGTGTTTGCCGCAGGCGATGTGCAGGACCATGTGTACCGCCAGGCCATCACCAGCGCGGGCACCGGCTGCATGGCCGCGCTCGACGCCCAGCGCTACCTGGAACAAGAAGGCAGCTGAGCGTGGCCGTCTTCAGCATGACCGGCTATGCCGCCGTGCAGGGGCCGCTGCAAGCGCCGCAGGGCGCTCAGGCCCAAGGCAGCGGCGGCATGCTCGGCCTGGAGCTGCGCTCGGTCAACAGCCGGTTCCTGGACCTGAGCCTGCGCCTGCCCGACGAGCTCAGACAGGCCGAACCGGCCTTGCGCGAGCTCATCTCCGGCCAGCTCAAGCGCGGCAAGGTGGAGTTGCGCGCCAGCCTGGAAAGCGCGGGCAGCCAGACCCCGGCCGCCCCATCAGCGCGAACGCTAGAGCAGCTGCGCCAACTGCAAGAGGCGGTGCAGGCCCAACTGCCCACCGCTGCGCCGCTGACCGTCGCCGAGGTGCTGCGGCTGAGTGAACCGGCGGCGCAGCCGATTCCTGAGCTCAAGGCGCAGGTGGTGCGCCTGACCCAGCAGGCGCTGCAGCAGCTGTCCGATGCGCGCCAGCGCGAGGGCGCCCGGCTGGCGGACCTGCTGCGCGAGCGAACCGCCCAGCTGCGCGCGCTGGCACAGCAGGCCGCGCCCATGGTGCCCTTGCTGGTGGAGCAGCAAAAAAAGCGCTTCCTCGAGCGCTGGGCAGACGCCATGGCCCTAACCGACGCCGGCGTGAGCACCCAGGCCGCCCAGGAAAGGGCGCTGACCGAGGCCACCGCCTTTGCCATCCGCATCGATGTGGCCGAAGAGCTCGGCCGGCTGGGCTCGCACCTCGAGGAGATCGACGCCCTGCTCAGTGGCGGCGGCGAGCTGGGCAAACGGCTGGACTTTCTCATCCAGGAATTGCACCGCGAAGCCAACACCCTGGGCTCCAAATCGGCGGCGCTGGAGCTCACCCGCATCTCGGTGGACATGAAGGTGCTGATCGAGCAAATGCGCGAGCAGGTCCAAAATATCGAATAAACCCGCAGATCCCATGGACTACCCAGGAAACCTCTTCGTTGTGGCTGCCCCCAGTGGCGCCGGCAAGTCCAGTCTGGTCAAGGCGCTGATGGAAATCGACGCGGGCGTGGCGCCCTCGGTCTCGCACACCACGCGCCCGCCGAGAGGCCAGGAAAAACATGGGCGTGAGTACTTTTTTCTGTCAAACGAGGAGTTTGACCGCATGACCGAGCGCCAGTCCTTTCTGGAATGGGCGCATGTGCACGGCCACCGCTACGGCACCTCGCGCCAGGCGATCGAAGAGCGCATCAAGGCCGGCGCCGATGTCATGCTCGAGATCGATTACCAGGGCGCGATCAACATCAAGAAGATCTTCGCCAACGCGGTGCTGATCTTCATCCTGCCGCCGAGCTGGGACGAGCTGCGCGCCCGCCTGCAGCGCAGGGGCGAGGACAGCGCCGAGGTGATCGAGTTGCGGCTGCGCAATGCGGCTCAGGAGATGGCCCAGGTCCAGCAGTTCGACTTCGTTATAATCAACGAGCTTTTTGAGCGGGCGCTCTTTGATCTCAAGAGCATCGTGCACGCTCAGCGGCTCAAGTATGCAGCCCAGCGCCGCAGCCGCGCTGCCACATTTGACGCCCTCAACCTGCCCTGAATTGACCACCGACTGGAGTTTGTGCCATGGCCCGCATCACCGTTGAAGACTGCCTGGAAAAGATCCCCAACCGCTTTCAGTTGGTGCTTGCCGCAACCTACCGGGCGCGCATGCTCAGCCAGGGACACACCCCGCGCATCGAGAGCAAAAACAAGCCGGGCGTGACCGC
>JBILGP010000059.1:0-7475 GCA_044350985.1 Polaromonas sp.
CGGCTTGGGCGATTGCAGCGTTTCCTGCTCGGCGTCGACGATCAACCGGTCGCTTCGTACCTGGATCTCGGGGGCGGTGGAGCCATCGGCCAGACGAATGGCCGAACGGGTCATCACCGCTTGCCCGCTGAGCTCGAAGCGCGAACCGTCTTCCTTGGCCCAGGCCTGCTCAGCGCTGGCACGCGTGATACTGTTGTCGCGCCCGAGCAAGTAAAGCCGCGGCTCATCGACCTGCAGCGTCAGGTCGTCGCCGTAATGGCGGATCTCACGACCCGAAATCTCGCTTTGCAGGCGACCCTGGCGGTCATAACTCTTGACCTGCGCACCTCGCATGTAAAAGTCGACCTCATGGCCCACGGGCTTGCGCGGCTCTGACGGCTCGACCCAGCCGGGCGAGCGCTGGATCATCCAATAGGTCAACAAGGCCAGCAGGCTCATCAGCACCGCGGGCAGGTACAAGATGAAGCGATCCCAGAACCCGCGCAAACTGAGGCTGGCGCTGCGCAGCACAGTGCCCGGATTGACCCTGGCCGTCATCGCAAATACTCCTGCAGCAACTGCACATAACGGCCGTTGGCCATGAGCAGCAAATCGCACCACTGGCGTGCGGCGCCCTGACCGCCGGGGACCTGCGTGACGAGATGGGCCGAAGCAAGCACCTCGGCGTGAGCATTGGGCGGTGCACATGAAATAGCGGCGCGGCGCATCAACGGCAGATCGGGCCAGTCATCGCCCATGGCGGCCGCTTGCGACCAGTTCAAGCCCAAGGTCTGTAAGGTCTGCTCGGCCACCGGCAACTTGTCCTCTTGGCCGAGGTGGACATGGCCGATGCCCAGCGCATGAAGGCGCGCTCGCAAGGGGACACTGTCGCGGCCACTGATCACCACGGGCGTGATGCCGCCGCGCTGCAGCATCTTCAGGCCATGACCATCGAGGGTGTGAAAGCGTTTGATCGACTCCTGCGCCGATGCACCGGCATCAGCCGGTTCACCTCTGCGCTCACCGAAGTACAAGCCACCATCGGTGAGCACGCCATCGACATCAAAAAACGCCACGCGCACATCCTGGGCCAGGAGCAGCAGCTCGGGCGCGATCTGCAAAGCCGGCTGCGAAAAAGGACGGGGCTGAGTCATCAGATCACCTTGGCACGCATCAAGTCGTTGCTGTTGAGCGCGCCAATCAAGCGACCGCCTTCATCGACGACCAGCACGCTGGTGATGCGGTGCTGCTCCATGATGGCTGCGGCCTGCGCTGCCAGCGCATCGGCGCGCACCGTTCGCGGGCTCGGATGCATGACCTCGTACGCGCGCAGGCTGCGCAAATCCTGTCCTTTTTCCACCAGACGGCGCAAATCGCCGTCGGTGAAAACGCCGCAAACCAGCCCTTGGGCGTCGACCACCGCCGACGCGCCCAGGCCCTTGCTGCTCATCTCGCGCATGAGCTGCGTAAACGGCGCGTCCAGCCCCACCTGCGGGACCGCAGGACCGCTGCGCATGACATCGCTGACATGGGTCAGCAGTCTTCTGCCCAGCGCGCCACCAGGGTGGGAGCGGGCAAAGTCCTCGGCTCTAAAGCCGCGCGCATCGAGCAGGGCCACAGCCAGCGCGTCGCCCATGGCCAGTTGCGCTGTGGTGCTGGCCGTGGGTGCCAGATTGAGCGGGCACGCCTCCTGCTCCACGCTGCAGTCGAGCACCACATCGGCATGCTGGGCCAGTTCTGAATTGAGACTGCCGGTCAGCGCAATCAAGGCGACCCGCTGACGCCGCAGGGCGGGCAGCAAACCCGTGAGCTCTTCGCTCTGGCCGCTGTTGGAGATGGCCAGCAGCACATCCTGGTCAGTGATCATGCCCAGATCGCCGTGGCTGGCTTCAGCCGGATGGACAAACATTGCGGGCGTGCCGGTAGAGGCCAGCGTGGCGGCGATCTTGCGCCCGATGTGACCGCTCTTGCCCATGCCCATGACCACCACCCGACCGCGACAGGCCAGCAGGCGCTCGATCGCCTGTACAAACGATGGCCCCACCCGCTGCCCCAGGGCTTGTACCGCTGACGCTTCGATGGCAAAGGTCTGGCGGGCCAGGGCTAGACATTGTTCGGGCTGCAAAGGCGTGGGAGCAAGCATCAAGGCATTTTAGTGAGCGCGGCGGGACTGAGGAGCCAAGGCAGGGCCGGCCGAGGGAGGCGGTGCATCGGCTACCATGACCGCATGTCAGGGCTGGAACTCACCTTGTTTTACCTCCTGGCCGCAGTGCTGGGTGTGGTGGTCTGCCGCTCCCTCAAACTGCCCCCCATGCTGGGTTACCTGGCCGTGGGGGTGTTGATCGGGCCGAACGCGCTGGCCTTGGCGCAAAACGCTGACAGCGTGCGCTACCTGGGCGAGTTCGGCGTGGTTTTTTTGATGTTCGTCATCGGCCTGGAGTTCAACCTGGGCAAGCTGCGCGCGATGCGCCAGCACGTCTTCGGTCTGGGCCTGCTGCAAGTGGCGCTGACCATGCTGCTGATTTTTGCCGGCGCCCTGCTGATCAGCCGGCTGGCGCCGAGCCTGTGGCAGCTGTCCTGGCAAGGCGCACTGGCCCTATCTGGGGCCGCGGCCATGAGCAGCACCGCACTGGTGGTCAAGTTGCTGTCGGAGCGGCTTGAGCTCGACAGCGAGCATGGCCGGCGCGTGATGGGCATCTTGCTGTTTCAGGATCTGGCCGTGGTGCCCCTGCTGGTGCTCATCCCGGCGCTGGGTGCGCCGGCCGAGCAGATGGTGGGGGCGATGGCCATGGCCCTGCTCAAGGCCGTCATCCTGGTCGGCCTCTTGCTCACTGGCGGCCAGCGTCTGATGCGCTGGTGGCTGACCCTGGTGGCGCGGCGCAAGAGCGAGGAGCTGTTCGTGCTCAACCTTTTGCTCGTCACGCTGGCTCTGGCCTGGCTGACCGAGCTGGCGGGCCTTAGCTTGGCTTTGGGCGCCTTCATTGCTGGCATGCTGATCTCTGAGACCGAGTACAAGCACCAGGTCGAAACCGACATCCGGCCGTTTCACGATGTCTTGCTGGGCCTGTTTTTCATCAGCATCGGCATGATGCTCGATTGGCGCGAGGTGGCACAGAACTGGCCGCTGGTGCTGCTGCTGTTGCTCGTTCCCGTGCTGCTCAAGCTGGTACTCATCACGGCCCTGGCCTGGGCCCTGGGCAGCACGCAGGGTGTGGCGCTGCGCACCGGGCTGTACTTGGCGCAAGCCGGTGAATTCGGCTTTGTGCTGCTGAGCCTGGCTCAGGGCAGCGAGCTGGTGCCGCCCAACCTGCTCAACCCCGTTCTGGCATCGATGGTGCTGTCGATGTTGGTCACGCCGCTGATCGTGCTCAACGCCAACGCCATTGTGATGAAGCTGGTGGCCAACGAGTGGATGCAGCAGTCGCTGCAGATGACCTCAATCGCCCGCAAGGCGATCAACACGCAGCGCCACGTCATCATTTGCGGCTACGGACGCTGCGGACAAAACCTGGCTCGCATGCTCGACCAAGAGGGCATCGCCTACATCGCACTGGACCTGGACCCGGACCGGGTGCGCCAGGCGGCGGCGGCAGGCAACTCGGTGGTCTTCGGTGACGCTGCGCGCGTGCAATCGCTGATGGCCGCCGGCCTGGCGCGCGCCAGCGCCGTGGTGGTGACCTATCTGGACACACCGGGCGCGCTCAAGGTGCTGGGCAACGTGCGCGAACATGCGCCGAGCGTGCCGGTGGTGGTGCGCACAGTGGACGACCACGACCTTGAAAAGCTGCAGGCTGCCGGTGCCACCGAGGTGGTGCCTGAGGCCATTGAAGGCAGCCTGATGCTCGCCAGCCACGCCCTGGCACTGGTGGGTGTGCCCATGCGCCGCGTGATCCGCAGCGCCCAGGCACAACGCGAGGCGCGCTACAGCCTGCTGCGCGGCTACTTTCATGGCGCCGACGACGACACCGTCCAGGAACTCGAGCAGGAGCGACTGGCCACGCTGACCTTGCCGGCGGGCCTGCGCGCCATCGGCCAGAGCCTGGGCGAGCAGGCGCTGCACGCCGTCGGCGTGCGCGTGGTCCACCTGCGCCGCGCCGACGGCCAACTGGTCGGTGCCGATGACAGCCTGGTGCTCAAAGACGGCGACACGCTGGTGCTCTCGGGCCGGCCGCCGGCGCTGGCATTGGCCGAAGAAAAGCTGCTGCGCGAACGCGCCAGCCGCAGCCGATCCAAACCCACAGGCTGAGCATGACCCACACGAAACGCCCTACCCGACGCGATCTCTTTTGGGGCTTGGCAGGCCTTGCGACCTTCGGTCCTGCGGCCGGCGCGCCAGGCGACGAGTCGGCTTTTGTGCAGGCCGTGCGCGCCGGCCGCTGCGCCGTCTTGATCCGTCACGCATGGACCGAGCCCGGCATCGGAGATCCGCCCGGCTTTTCACTGGCGGTGTGCAGCTCGCAGCGCCAGCTCAGCGAAAGTGGGCGCCAGCAGGCGCGCACCATCGGCCGCTGGTTTGACCAGCACGGCCTTCGGCCCGAGCGGGTGCACTCGAGCGCCTGGTGCCGCTGCAAAGACAGCGCCGACCTGGCTTTTGGGTCGCACCAAATCTGGCCCGCCCTCAACTCGACCTTTGGTCACAGCAGCAAGCAGCCCGCCCAGACCCAGCAGGTGCGTGAGCGGTTGGCCCTGCTGAGGCCCGGTCGTTTTGAAGTCTGGCTCACCCACCAGGTCAACATGACCGATCTGACGGGTGCTTACCCCGCAATGGGCGAGGGTTTCGTGGTCTCCCACGAGGGCCGCTTGCTGGCGCGCTGGGCCTGGAACTAAGACCGGCGATGCGGCCCCCGCCCTGGCCTACTCCCAGTTTTTTAGCGCCTGGCGCTTCCACATCTCCCAGGGGCGCTGCAGGTGGGTGTCGTTCATCGCCGAGGTGGCCTGCGCCTCGCCTTCGGTCAAAAAGGTGACCTCCCCCAAACGCATGGCTTGCATTTGCAGGTGCGCGCTCTTTTCGGTGTAAATCGCTCGAAACACTGCCTGCTCGATGCTGTGACCCACGGTGACGCTGCCGTGGCCGCGCATCAAGGCCACGCTGGCTTGGCCAAGCACCTGGGCAAGCGAGCGGCCCAGGGCTTGGCTGCTGATGAGCAAATCGGTGCTTTCGCCGGCGCTGTGGCGGATTTCGTAGACCGGCGTGGTGGCACCCAAAAATCCGCTCATGTGGCAAATCGGCCGCAGTTTGGCGCCTGTCACGCCGAAGGGAATGATCGAGGGCGAGTGGCTGTGCACCACCGAATGCACATCAGGCCTGGCCGCATAGATGGCGCTGTGAATGAAACGCTCGACATAGGTGCGGCGTCCCCGCTCATCGTGCACGCCACCTTCTAGATCGACTTGCAGCAGATCGTCCGCACAGACCAGGCCGGGCGCCATGCTGCGGGCAATAAAAAAGCGGTCGGCACGTTCGGGATGGCGCAAGCTGATGTGGCCAAAGCCGTCAAGCACCCCTTCGTTGACCAGGATGCGGTTGGCAATCGCCAGATCTTGCAGCAGATCGTCCAAGCTCTTGGGCATGGCTTACTCGGCCTTGATATTGGCTTGCGTGGCCACGCGGCTCCAGCGTGCGAGCTCCGCGCGCATGAAGTCCGCGCCCTCTTCGGGCGATGTGAAAAACGGCTCAAACCCCAGCTTGGCCAAGCGCTCGGACATGTCGGCCGAACGTCCGACCTGCACAAAGGCATCGCTCAGGCGTTTGACGATGGCCGGGGGCGTGCCGGCCGGCGCGTACAAGGCAAACCAGTTGGAAAAATCGACATCCTTGTAGCCCAACTCGGCAAAGCTGGGCAGCTGCGGCAAGGCCGGGTTGCGCTGGGGCGAGGCCACGCCCAGCGCCCGAATGCGGCCGTCGCGGATGAAGGGCAAGGCGTTTTGCAACGGGCTGAACATGTACTGCAGCTGCCCGCCCACCAAATCGGTCATGGCTTGCGACTGGCCTTTGTAGGGCACATGGTTGCCAACCGAGCCGGTGCGCTGACTGAAGAGCTCGCTTTGCAAATGCTGTGGGCTGCCGATGCCAGCCGATCCATAGTTGAGGGTGCCGGGCTTTTGCTTGGCCGCCTCCACAAACTCGGCAACGCTTTTGGCACTGAAGCTGGGATGGACCACCAGCACCACGCTGGTCTGCCCGACCAGGGTCACGGTCTGCAAGTCCCTGAGCAGGTCGTAAGGCAGCTTGCGATAGACCGCCACATTGGTGGCGATGGTGGCCGGCGACAGCAGCAAGGTGTAACCATCGGGCGCGGCCTTGGCCACCGCCATAGTGCCGATATTGCCGCCCGCGCCCAGGATGTTTTCCACCACCACCGGCTGGCCCAAAAGCTCACCGACCCTCTGGCCGAGGTTGCGAGCCAGCAGATCGGTGCCGCCACCGGCAGCCACCGGCACGATGATTTTGATCGGCTTGCTCGGAAAGGTTTGGGCCAGGGCGACAGGCGCCCAGGCCAGGCTGAGGCTGGCCAGCGCGCCCAGCAGTTTGCGCTTGTTCATGGGCTTTGCTCCTCTGAAGCAAATGGTTAGGGGGCGAAACTTTCCCTATCTTACGCAGTTTCACGCCGCACGGCCATGTTGTTGCCCGGTGGTGGCCAAACGGTGGTTGGCCCCGCCCGCCGCGTCCTACTTGCCAATGCAGAACTTGGAGAAGATCTCGCCCAAGAGATCATCGGGCGTGAACTCTCCAGTGATCTGCCCCAGCGCCTGCTGGGCCTGTCGCAGATCTTCGGCCAACAAATCGAGCGCCGGCAAGGGCGCGGCAAGCTGCTGCTGCGCGTCGGCCAAGCGCGCCTGGACCGCCTGCAAAGCATCGAGGTGACGCTGACGCGCGATAAAGAGTCCTTCGGCGCCCGCTTGCCAGCCCACCGTTTTGAGCAAAGCCTGCCGCAGGCCCTCGAGCCCTTCGCCGGTCTTGGCTGAAATCAACAAGGCCTGGGCATCGACCGACTGGACTGCAGCCAAGGCCTGGAGGTTGGCCTCGTCGATCTTGTTGAACACCTGCAGCACCGGCACGCCGGGCGGCAATTGCTCGGCCAAGCCCGCGGCGATCTGCTCGTCGCTTTGGCGGTAGGTCTGGCTCGGCTCGTCGTGGCCAAAGGCCCTGGGCAGGTCGTGCAGAAAAATCACCGCGTCGGCGCCGGCAATAGCCTCCCAGGCGCGCTCCATGCCGATACGCTCAACCTGATCGGCCGACTGGGCGTCGCGCAATCCTGCTGTGTCCACCACATGCAGGGGCACGCCCTCGATCTGTATGAGTTGGCTGACCTTGTCGCGGGTGGTGCCGGCAATCGGTGTGACGATGGCCAACTCGGCTCCAGCCAGCGCATTGAGCAAGGAGCTCTTGCCGGCATTGGGCTGGCCGGCAATGACCACCTGCATGCCCTCGCGCAGCAAAGCGCCCTGCGTTGCTCGCTGGCTGACCTCGGCCAGGCGCTGCTGCAAGGCGCGCA
>JBILGP010000060.1:0-7421 GCA_044350985.1 Polaromonas sp.
GCAGCGCGACCTGACCGATTCGACCGTGCTGCGCAACATGGGCGTGGCCCTGGGCTATGCGGTGCTCGCTTACCGCTCCTTGAGCGTTGGCCTGGGCAAGCTCGAGCTCAACCAGGAGGCGCTGGCGGCCGATCTGGAGCAGGCCTGGGAAGTGCTGGCTGAGCCGATCCAGACCGTGATGCGCCGCCATGGCGTGGCCGGCGCCTATGAAAAGCTCAAAGAGGTCACCCGGGGCCGCCGCGTGAGCGCGGCCGACCTGCACCGCCTGATCGAGAGCCTGGAGATTCCGCCGGCCGACAAGCAGCGCTTGCTGGCCCTGACGCCGCAGCTCTACATTGGCAAGGCGGCCGAGCTGGCGCGGCGTGTCTAGGCGGGCGCCGCGCCGCGCAGCCGATCAGCCGGCCGAGCGTTTTTCTAGCGCGCGGTCGGCGTAGCGGCCAAAGCGCCAGGCGCTGCCCTCGCGCAAGATGCGCCGCCAGGTCGCTCGTTTGGCCCCCGGCGTCATCTGCGGCCAAAGCTGCACCTCCTCAAAGCTGCGCCCGCAGCCTTTGCAGACGTCGTCGCCCTGACTGGTCGAGCAAATGGCAATGCAGGGCGTGTCGGGCGTGCTGTCGTACCAGGCCTGCCAGGCGGCCATGGCCGGGGCTGGAAAGCTCGCTTCGTCGGCTTCGTCTTGCCGGTAGTACACCATCAGCGCGTACACCTCGGCCAGCGCCCGCAGTTGGGGCGCCAGGGTAAAGCCGTCGGGCGACGGGCTTTTGTCGCGCCAGAAGTTGATGGCCGATTCGATGTCGGTGATGTGCAGGGTGGGCATGGAGGCTCGCGCTCGAGGCGAGTCGGGGCGGGGCGCTGATTATGAGGCAGACCCCCGGCGCGGGGCTCGGCCAGGGGCTGGCTTGCCAAAAACACCACTTTAGGGTGTAATCCCCTGCTTGCGAAGGGGAGTAACTCCCCGGCGGGTCCGATTTTTCCTACAGCCTTTGGCGCCGGCCCCACCGATCAGCATGTCGTCATTACGGAGCCTTGCGCTTCCGGCATGTTGGGCGCGCCAGCGACACTGGCCGCCGAGCCAGACCTTCGATTGAAACCTGTCAAGGTTCGGTCGAGGCGTTTCTTTTTGCGCTCAAGTCCCAACTTTCAGGCGTGCCCTTTCGGGGGTTCTTTCGGCTTCGCTCCACTACGACAACATCTTCAAGGAGAAATTTGTGGAACTGTTTTCCCCTGCCTGGTTTTCGGCCCTGCTGGCCATCATCCTCATCGACCTGGTACTGGCCGGCGACAACGCGATCGTGATCGCGCTGGCCGCCCGCAACTTGCCACCGCATCTGCAGAAAAAGGCCATCATCTGGGGTACCGCTGGCGCCATCATCGTGCGCTCGGTCATGACGGTGGGCGTGGTCTGGCTGCTCAAGATTCCTGGCCTGATGCTCGTCGGCGGTCTCGGTCTGGTCTGGATCGCCTACAAGCTGCTGGCCGACCAGGGCGGCGATGAGCACGACGGCCCAGTGGCCAGCACTTTCTGGGGCGCGATGAAGACCATCGTCATTGCCGATGCCTTGATGGGCGTGGACAACGTGCTCGGCGTGGCCGGTGCAGCCCATGGCGACTTCGGTCTGGTGGTCATCGGCTTGCTGGTGAGCGTTCCGATCGTGGTGTTTGGCAGCTCCATCGTGCTCAAGCTGGTCGAGCGTTTCCCCATCATCATCCAGGCCGGCTCGGCCGTGCTGGCTTTTACTGCCGCCAAGATGATCGTCAGTGAGCCTTGGCTGGTCGATTTTTATGGCGGCAAGGACGTTTGGTCCAAAGGCCACACCCCGCACGTGGTGGCCCATGTGCTCACCTATGCCGTGGCCGTGATCGGTGTGCTGGCTGCTGGCTGGTGGGCCTCGCGCCGCGCTGGCGCCAAGCCGGCCGACACCCAAGACCCGGGCGCCGCCTAAAGCGCTTCCCATTGGGCCCCCAGGGGCACTTATCTAGACCGCCTTGCCGCACCGGAGCCCACCATGCAGACCCTGATTGTTTATGTCGATGACGCGCCCTACGCCCTGGAGCAACTCGCGCCGATGCTCGCGCTTGAGCCCGGACGTGAGGCGGTGCGTTGGATTTTGGTGGGCTGCGCCCCGCGCGTGACGCACCATGTGAGCAAGTGGGTCACCCGCAGCGCCCGTGAGAACTGGCGAGGCAAGTGGGCTGACAAGCTGTTTGGCCGGCTGGTCCCCGCCCTGGCAGGGGCGGGCGACGAGGTGCTCACCTGCTTGGCCGCCCATCCGCTGCAAGCGCAGATGGAGGCGCTGCTGGCCGAGCATGCTGGCGCGCGCTTGATCGACGCCAGGCGCCCCAAGCTCGAAGAGCGCACTTGGCCCACGCCCGGCCGCAAGTTGCTGACCTTGCTGATGTCCTCCTCCAGCGGCAGCTGGCTGGCGCTGGCCGACTGAGGCCAACTGGCCCGCTCTTGCGGCGTCTTTGCCGCTGACTTATTTGAGCCAGCCGCGCCGGCGGAAGTACCACATCGGCACCAGTGCGCTGGCCAGCATGAGCGCGAGCGCGTAGGGGTAGCCCAGCTCCCACTGCAGCTCGGGCATGAACTGGAAGTTCATGCCGTACAGGCTCGCGATCAGGGTGGGCGGCAGCAGCGCCACGCTGGCCACCGAGAAGATCTTGATGATCTTGTTTTGGTTGATGTTGATGAAGCCGACGGTGGCGTCCATCAGGAAGTTGATCTTCTCGAACAGAAAGGCCGTGTGCGAGTCGAGCGAGTCGATGTCGCGCAGGATTTGCCGTGCGTCCTCAAACTGCTCGGCGTTGAGCATCTTGCTGCGCATCATGAAGCTCAGGGCGCGGCGCGTGTCCATCATGTTGCGCCGAATGCGACCCGACAGGTCCTCGTGGCGCGCAATCGCGCCGAGCACCTCGCCGGCCAGCTCGTCCGTCACGTTGCCTGACAGCACCTTGGTGCTGACTTTTTCGAGGTCGATATAGATGCCCTCGATGGTGTCGGCCGAATACTCCGCGTCGGCATCGAAGAGTTTGAGCAGCACGTCTTTGGCGTCGTCGATCAGGCCGACCGCCCGGCGCGCGCGCATGCGCACCAAGCGAAACACGGGCACGTCCTCGTCGTGGACGGAAAACAGCACGCCGCGGCTTTTGTGTTCGCCGGTGTGCATGTTCAAAATGAAGGCCACGCGCACGGTGTGCGGCTCTTCCGCGTCGGCGATCAGGAAGTCCGAGCGGATATGCAGCTCGCCGCTGTCTTCTTCGTAGAAACGGGCCGACTCCTCGATATCCTCGTCCATCGCATCTTCGGGTATGGACAGCCCGAAGTGCTGCTTGACCCAGTGCTTTTCCTCGCGGGTGGGCGACTCCAGGTCCACCCAGATGGGTTCGAAGCGCGAGAGTTCCTCCAGGGATTCGATTTCTTCCTGGAACAGCCGTCCGTTGGCGAGCGTGAAAATGTTGAGCATGGCGGGCTCCCTGCGGGATCTTGTGGATCGGGGCGGTTGGCTGCCGAGCAGGGCCAGCGCAAAACCGGGCGGGGTGGGGGGTGGGCGCTTCCAACCCCTGAGCCAGCCAGACAGGCTGCGAGGCTGAAAGCTAGCGACTGGGGCTGCTTTCCATGGACGGTCTCCGGTTCAGGCGACAGCGGGCATTATGGCACCGCCCCCCGGGTTCTGAACAGCTTTTGAGGGCAAATCCCACTTGTTTTCCGGCCGCACTTGCCATCGGGCGGCAGGCGGCGCATGATGGTTGCAAGAGTGCTTCGCCGACCCCCGGGCTTGGGCCCCGTCGGCTTTTGTGTCCGCCCCTCACGACTAGGAGCTCTTCATGAACCTGACGATCAGTGGTCACCACCTGGAGGTCACCCCCGCCCTGCGCGGCTATGTGACCAGCAAGCTCGACCGCATCGCGCGGCATTTTGACCAGGTGGTCGACATCCGTGTGCTGCTGACGGTAGACAACATGAAGGAGAAAGAGCTTCGCCAGCGGGCCGAATGCAGTGTTCATGTCAAGGGCCGCGATCTGTTCGCCGAAAGCTCCCATGCCGACCTTTATGCGGCCGTTGACGAACTCGCCGACAAGCTCGACCGGCAGGTGGCTCGCCACAAGACCCGGATACAGGACCATCACCATGCTGCCGTCAAGCGGCAGGTCGACGGCTCGGTGCTCAACGCCTGAGCGGGCCGGCCGGGCTGTTGCTCGGCCGCGCCACGCCCTGTTTTTTTCGCGGCCGACGCGCTGGCAGGTCTGTGCGGGTGTGCATAATGCGGCTCAACTGTCATGAACCGCCTGTCCCAGATCCTGCCCCCCAGCCAGGTGCTCGTTGGCGTGGAGGCAACGAGCAAGAAACGCGCCTTTGAGGAGGCGGGCTTGCTGTTTGAGAACCAGCACGGCCTTAACCGCGCACTGGTGACCGACAGTCTGTTTGCGCGTGAGCGGCTGGGCTCGACCGGCCTGGGCCATGGCGTGGCGATTCCGCACGGACGCATCAAGGGGCTCAAGGCGCCCATGGCTGCGGTCTTTCGGCTCGGCGCACCGATCGGATTTGATGCGCCTGACGAGCAGGCTGTGGGCTTGCTGATCTTTTTGCTGGTGCCCGAGGCGGCCACCCAGAAACATCTGGAAATCCTCTCCGAAATCGCCGAGCTGCTCAGCGATTCGGCCTTGCGCGAGCAAATCATGTCCTGCGCCAGTGCTGCCGACTTGCACGCCATGCTGGCGCGCTGGCAGTCGGCGCACGCGGCCCACTGAAAGCCCGGGCGCGCCCGCATGAAACCCACCGGTGTCAGCGCCGACGTCCTGTTTGAGGACCACCGGCAGTCGCTCAAATGGCAGTGGCTGGCTGGGCTGCAGGCTTCGGAGCGGCGTTTTGACGAGGTCGCTGTGCGCGCCGCGCGCTCTGGTGCCGACCTGGTGGGCTACCTCAATTACATCCATCCCTACCGGGTGCAGATTCTGGGCGAGCGCGAGGTGGCCTACCTGAGCCAGGGCAGTGTCGAGGACTGCAGCCGGCGCATCAACCGCATCATCACGCTCGAGCCGCCGGTGCTGGTGGTCGCTGACGGGCAGGTGGCCCCCGACATGCTCATTGCGATGTGCGAGCGCGGCAATCTGCCAATGTTTGCCACACCCGAGTCGGCCGCTTTTGTGATTGACGTGCTGCGCGCCTACCTGTCCAAGCACTTCGCCGACCGCACCTCGATGCACGGCGTCTTCCTGGACATCCTGGGCCTGGGTGTGCTGATCACTGGCGAGTCCGGCCTGGGCAAGAGCGAGCTCGGACTTGAGCTCATTTCGCGCGGCCATGGTCTGGTGGCCGACGACGCGGTCGACCTGTACCGCATCAACCAAACCACGATCGAAGGGCGTTGCCCGGACCTGCTGCGCAACTTGCTTGAGGTGCGCGGCATCGGTCTGCTCGATATCAAGGCGATTTTTGGCGAGACCGCGGTGCGTCGCAAGATGCGGCTCAAGCTCATCGTGCACCTGGTGCGCCGCGAGACGCTCGAGCGCGACTACGACCGCATCCCCTACGAGCCCCTGGAGCAGAACATCCTGGGCATTGGCGTGCGCAAGGTGGTCATTCAGGTCGAAGCCGGGCGCAATATTGCGGTGCTGGTCGAGGCGGCGGTGCGCAATGCCATCTTGCAACTGCGCGGCATCAACACCTACGAAGAATTTGTTGAGCGCCACCGGCGCGCCATGGAGCAGGGCGACTGAATCGGGCTGGCGTCCGTCAGAGCTTGTCGCCGCGGCTCTCGGTGCGCGGTGCGGCGCTGCGGTGTGGGCACTGCGCTTTGGTGCAGCTGGCGTAGATGGCCAGCGAGTGGTCGGTGATTTCAAAGCCCTTGGAGCGGGCCACCGCCTGCTGGCGCTTTTCGATCTGCGCGTCGTAAAACTCCTCGACCCGTCCGCAATCGAGGCACACCAGATGGTCGTGGTGCTGCCCCTCGTTGATCTCGTAGACCGCCTTGCCCGACTCGAAATTGCTGCGGTTGAGCAGGCCGGCTTGCTCAAATTGCGTGAGCACCCGGTAGACGGTGGCCAGGCCGATGTCCGAGCGCTCCTCGAGCAGCACCCGAAACACGTCTTCGGCCG
The DNA here is from genome assembly GCA_044350985.1 of Polaromonas sp. GTDB lineage: Bacteria > Pseudomonadota > Gammaproteobacteria > Burkholderiales > Burkholderiaceae_C > Polaromonas. The sequence continues at coordinate 6,094 of JBILGP010000060.1, forward strand.
TCATGTGGCGCTGGCGCCCTGTCTGAAAGATCTCCAGGATCTTCAGCCGTGGCAGCGTCGCTTTGAGGCCGGTGCTTTTGAGCTCGTTGACGTTGTTCATGGGTTTGCACGCTTGGCGGGCGCTGCTGTAGCGAGCATATCGGTCGGCGTAGCAGCGGTTGCGGTGGGCGCTGAAAAAGCGCTGCCGCTACAATGATTCGATCATATCCGCCCTGGTGTTTTCATGCCCGCCAGTCACCGCACCCCTTTGCTTGCTTGCACCTTGGCGGCCCTCTCGCTCGGCCTTGGAGCCTGTAGCTCCGTGCCCCAGGCGTTGGTGCAGCCCACCCAGTGGCTGACGCCGTATCGCAGCGACGTGCTTCAGGGCAACTTCATCTCCAGCGAACAGGTGGCCCAGCTCGCGCCGGGCCTGTCGCGGCTGCAGGTGCGCAATCTGCTTGGCACGCCCTTGGTCTCCAGCCTGTTTCATGGCGACCGCTGGGACTATGTGTTTAGCATCAAGCGCGGCACCGGCCAGCCCCGGATGTACCGCTACACCGTTTTCTTTCAGGGCGATGCACTGCAGCGCTTTGAGGGCGACGCCATGCCCAGCGAGGCCGAATTTACCGCCCAGCTCGATGTGCGGCGCAAGCTCGGTGCGGTGCCGCCTCTGCAGGCCAGCGAAGAGCAGCTCAAGGCTGCCCAAGGCGCAGCGCCTGCCGCTGCCAGCGCCGTGGCGCCGCCGCCCGCTGCGCCCCTGCCGCCGGCAACCGCCTACCCTCCGCTTGAGGGCCCCCGCCCGTGAGCGCCGCTCCTGCCGTCAACGCCCTGAAGGTGGTGATCGCTGGCGCCAGCGGGCGCATGGGCCAGATGCTGGTGCAAGCGGTGCTCGACGCCGATGACCTGCAACTGAGCGGCGCGCTCGACATCGCTGGCAGCGCCCAATTGGGCCACGACGCCGCTGCCGGCCTGGGCCGCCCCTGCGGCGTGAGCATCACCAGCGATTTGCACCAGGGTCTGGACGGCGGGCATTGCCTGATCGACTTCACCCGGCCTGAAGGCACCATGGCCCATCTGGAGGTCTGCCGCCGCCTGGGGCTCAACCTGGTCATCGGCACCACCGGCTTTTCCGATGCCCAAAAGCAGCAGATCGCCGCTGCCGCCGCCGACATTGCCATCGTGATGGCGCCCAATATGAGCGTGGGCGTCAACGTGACGCTCAAGCTGCTCGAGATGGCTGCCAAGGCGCTGGCCAATGGCTATGACATCGAAATCATCGAGGCGCATCACCGCCACAAGGTTGACGCGCCTTCGGGCACCGCGCTCAAGATGGGCGAGGTGATCGCCGC
>JBILGP010000061.1:0-7411 GCA_044350985.1 Polaromonas sp.
GGGGTGGTGCAGTTCGACGCCCAGCGCCGCGCCATCAGCATCGAGGAAAAACCCGCTCGCCCTGCGTCCAATTACGCCGTGACGGGTCTGTATTTTTACGACCAGCAGGTGCTCGATATTGCTGCAAATATTGCGCCTTCGGCCCGTGGCGAGCTTGAAATCACCGACGTGAACCGGGTGTATCTCGAGCGTGGCCAGCTCCATGTCGAGGTCATGGGCCGGGGGATGGCCTGGCTCGATACCGGCACGCATGAATCTCTGCTCGAAGCGGGCCAGTTCATCGCCACCATCGAGCACCGGCAGGGCCTCAAGATTGCCTGCCCGGAGGAACTGGCGTATCGAAAAGGCTATATCACCGCCGAGCAGCTCGAGAAACTGGCGCAGCCCATGCTCAAGAACGGTTATGGCCGGTACTTGATGCAGATACTGGGCAGCCAGGTGTTCTGAGTATGAAAGTCACGCCCAGCCCCATCGCCGATGTACTGCTGATCGAGCCGCGGGTTTTCGGCGATGCCCGCGGCTTTTTCCTCGAGAGCTTTAACCAGCGTGCCTTCGCGCAGGCCACCGGCCTTGACCTTCAATTTGTCCAGGACAACCACAGCCGCAGCGGTCAGGGCGTCTTGCGTGGCTTGCACTACCAGATCGAACAGGCCCAGGGCAAGCTGGTTCGGGTGGTGCGCGGACGGGTGTTCGATGTCGCTGTCGACCTGCGCCGGCGTTCGCCCAGTTTTGGTCGCTGGGTCGGTTACGAGCTGTCAGAAGACAACCACCGCCAACTGTGGGTTCCGGCTGGGTTCGCTCACGGGTTCCTGGTTTTGAGTGAATCGGCAGATTTTCTTTACAAGACCACAAACTACTACGCGCCAGCGCACGAAAAATGCTTGGCCTGGAACGACCCTCAAATCGGCATCGAATGGCCTTTGCAAGGCCTGCCCAAGCTTTCGGACAAAGACAGCCAGGCCCCTCTATTGGCCCAGGCCGTTTGTTTTGAATAAGTTGCGGCCGCTTCGATTGAGCTGATGTTTATGATTTGAGATATCATCGCGCCAGCCCTTGCGGGTGATATTGCCATTCATAAAAGGAGCAGACCATGGGTAATTTGATCGATATTCAGACGCAAATCGAAAAACTCCAGAAGCAAGCTGCTGATATTCGTTCGCGCGAGTTCAACAATACCGTGCAGGATATTCTCGCCAAAATGGCGGCTTTTGGGATCACGACCAAGGATTTGGAGGCCGCCCGCAAAAAGGCGCCAAAGACTCGCGGCAAGGCCGCGGGCAAATCCAAGGCTGCGGGCTCTGGCCGCGCTGCCAAAAAGGCCGGCGGCACGTCGACCGTGGCCGCCAAATACCGGGGCCCCAACGGTGAAACCTGGAGCGGGCGCGGCTTGATGCCGCGTTGGATGGCCAGCCTGGTGGCCAGCGGGCGCACCAAGGAAGAATTCGCCATCGCTTCCTGAGCCAGTGGCCGGCCCCCAGGGGCCGTGCTGCACAATGCGGGCTGTCCTCTGGGACGGCCCTTTTGATTTCTTGCAATGCCATGAGCTCCACTGACCCTGATTTGACCCATATCTCCCCGCGTGACAAGGCGGAAATTCTGGCCCAGGCTTTGCCTTATATCCGCCGGTTTCATGGCAAGACGCTGGTCATCAAATACGGCGGCAATGCGATGACCGATCCGGAGCTGCAGAAGGACTTTGCCGAAGATGTGGTGCTGCTCAAACTGGTGGGCATGAACCCGGTGGTGGTTCATGGCGGCGGCCCGCAGATCGAGACTGCACTCAATCGCCTGGGCAAGAAGGGGCAGTTCATCCAGGGCATGCGGGTGACCGATGCCGAGACCATGGAGGTGGTCGAGTGGGTGCTCGCCGGTGAGGTGCAGCAGGACATCGTCGGCCTGATCAACCAGGCCGGCGGCAAGGCCGTGGGCCTGACCGGCCGCGATGGTGGGCTGATACGGGCTCGCAAGCTCAAGATGACCGATGCCCAGGACCCAAGCAAGGAGCATGACATCGGCCAGGTGGGCGATATCGTGCAGATCGACCCGTCCGTGGTGCGTGCGCTGCAGGACGACCAATTCATTCCGGTGGTCAGTCCGATCGGTTTTGGCGAGGCCAACGAAAGCTACAACATCAACGCCGATGTGGTGGCGGCCAAGCTGGCCGCTGTGCTCAAGGCCGAGAAGCTGGTGATGCTGACCAATATCCGGGGCGTGCTGGACAAGTCCGGTGAGCTGATCACCGAGCTGACGGCGCGCCAGATCGACGAACTGGTGGCCGACGGCACCATCAGTGGTGGCATGTTGCCCAAGCTGGCCGGTGCAATCGATGCGGCCAAGAGTGGGGTGCATGCGGTGCATGTGGTCGACGGCCGGGTCCCGCATGCCATGCTGCTGGAGATCCTGACCGACCAGGCCTACGGCACCATGATCCGGTCCCACTGAGGTCAAAGGGCTGTGGGGCAGCCCTGGCGCTGTGCGAGAATGATTTTTAGCCCCCACCCGAGAGCAGCTGCGCATGTCCGAGCTTGAACCCGAGTCGACTCCCGAGCCCTCTGTTGCCCCAGCGCGCAAGCGGCCCAAACCGGGGGAGCGCCGCGTACAGATTTTGCAGGCGCTGGCGACGATGCTCGAGCAACCCGGCGCCGAGCGCATCACCACCGCCGCCTTGGCCGCCCGCCTGAGTGTCAGTGAAGCGGCGCTGTACCGTCACTTTGCCAGCAAGGCCCAAATGTTCGAGGCCTTGATCGATTTCATCGAGGCTTCGGTGTTTTCTCTGGTCAACCAGTTGCAAGAGCGAGAGCCTGACCCCAGCGCCAGGGTGCAGAAAATGGTGCGCATGGTGCTGCAGTTTGCAGAGCGCAATCCGGGCATGGCCCGGGTGATGGTGGGCGATGCGCTGGTCTTCGAACACGAGCGGTTGCAAGAGCGCATGAACCTGTTTTTTGACAAGCTTGAGGCGCAGTGGCGCCAGCTCTTGCGCGAGGCCTTGGCGGCCACGGCCCTGCCCACCGTCGAGGCCCAGGTGCGCGCCGCCTTGCTGCATGCTTTTGTGCTGGGGCGTCTGCAGCGATATGCTCGCTCAGGCTTTCGGCGCGCACCGTCTGAGAACCTCGAGGCCAGCCTGACCATCGTGCTGGCTGTGGCTTGAACTTGCCCCACAGACCCTCGCGGTCTGCAGGGTGCAATTGAAACGACCGATGAAAGGCACCCCATGGGATTGCTCGATGGCATGCTAGGCAACGCCTCAAAGATTGATGCCTCCAAGATTCAGACCGAGTTCAGCCAGATCCTGGCGCCCGGAGAGCGGGTGGAGCACGCTTACCAGCTGATCCGCGATTACTTTGTCTTCACCGACAAGCGCTTTGTGCTGGTCGACAAGCAGGGCATCACGGGCAGCAAGATTGAGTACCACTCGATTCCGTACAAGAGCATCACCCACTTCACCATCGAGACAGCCGGCACCTTTGATCTCGATGCCGAGCTCAAGATCTGGATTTCCGGCACGGCTGCGCCCATCCAGAAGCAATTTAATAAAAAACTGAGCATCTACGAAGTTCAGGCGGTGTTGGCCAGCTACGTGCTTAAGTGAGTCGCTGGCTGCGGCCCAGACCGCCTCTAAAACCTTGCGACTTGCTCGGATGCGCTGAGTCGGGCCAGGTCCATTGGCCAGGCCCGCTACAATTTGCCGCTGTTCTGAGGAGCGTTGCAACCCACCTTGGCGTGGTCTAGGCTCAGAACTTCTTCTTTTGCAACGACGCTCACCCCGCCCGCCATGGGCCTTGCAGGGTGAGTTTGACACCCTGTGGCTTTTGGTCAGGCGCTCGCCCGAGCGGGTAATTTGTCTTGTTTGGAGAAAAGCACCATGAACGCCGTCCTCAAGCCCCTGCACACCCAGGATTACGCCATTGCCGACCTGTCACTTGCCGAGTGGGGCCGCAAAGAACTCAAGATCGCCGAAACCGAGATGCCTGGCCTGATGGCCATCCGCGAGGAATTCGCCAAGAGCCAGCCGCTCAAGGGCGCGCGCATCACCGGCTCGTTGCACATGACCATCCAGACCGGCGTACTGGTCGAGACCTTGCAAGCGCTCGGTGCCGATGTGCGCTGGGCCTCCTGCAATATCTTTTCGACCCAGGACCATGCCGCCGCCGCTTTGGTGGCCAATGGCACGCCGGTGTTTGCCTACAAGGGCGAGAGCCTGGTCGATTACTGGGATTACACCCACCAGATTTTCGAATTCAAGGGCGCCAAGGGCAGCCCTGAAGAAGGTCCCAACATGATTCTGGACGATGGCGGTGATGCCACGCTCTTGATGCACCTGGGCACCCGCGCCGAAAAAGACCTCAGCGTGCTGAGCAACCCTGGCAGCGAAGAAGAGGTGTGCTTGTTCAACGCCATCAAGGCCAAGCTGGCCCAGGATGGCAGCTGGTACAGCCGGCGCCTGAAGAACATCATCGGCGTGACCGAAGAGACCACCACCGGCGTGTTGCGTCTCAATGAAATGGCCGCCAAGGGCTCCTTGGCCTTGCGCGCTATCAACGTCAACGACTCGGTCACCAAGAGCAAGTTCGACAACCTCTACGGCTGCCGCGAATCGCTGGTCGATGCGGTCAAGCGCGCCACCGATGTCATGATCGCGGGCAAGGTTGCCGTGGTGGCCGGTTACGGCGATGTGGGCAAGGGCTCGGCCCAGGCCCTGCGCGCGCTCAGCGCCCAGGTTTGGGTGACCGAGATCGACCCCATCAACGCGCTGCAGGCCGCCATGGAGGGCTACCGTGTCGTGACCATGGAGTACGCCGCTGACAAGGCCGACATTTTCGTCTCGGCCACCGGCAACAAGAACGTCATCACCTACGCGCACATGGCCGCCATGAAGGACCAGGCCATCGTCTGCAACATCGGCCACTTTGACAACGAGATCGATGTGGCCGCGCTCGAGAAGTGCCAGTGGGAAGAAATCAAGCCCCAGGTCGACCATGTGATCTTCCCGGACGGCAAGCGCATCATCCTTTTGGCCAAGGGCCGCCTGGTCAATCTGGGCTGCGGCACGGGCCATCCCAGCTTCGTGATGAGCTCGTCCTTTGCCAATCAGACCATCGCCCAGATCGAGCTGTTCACCAAGAAAGAGTCCTACGAGGTGGGCAAGGTCTACGTGCTGCCCAAGCACCTCGACGAGAAGGTGGCCCGTTTGCACCTCAAAAAGGTGGGCGCCATGCTGACCGAATTGAGCGAGGAGCAGGCCGCCTACATCGGTGTCAAGAAAGAGGGCCCCTACAAGGCCGACACCTACCGCTATTGAGGCCTTTTCCCTCCCCCGCTGGGGAGGGTCAGGGTGAGTGAAGCGTCACGCGCGCCCCTCACCCCAACCCTCTCCCCAGAGGGGAGAGGCCGCCATTCATGCGCGCCGATCTCCTCCTCGTTGAACGCGGCCATGCCGCCACGCGCTCGCAGGCCCAGCGCCTGATTGCCTCTGGCGTGCTCTGGCGCGAGGCTGATGCGCCCTGGAAGAAGATTGCCAAGAACGGCGACGAATTGCCTGACGATGCGCAGCTGCAACTGACCGATACCGCCGAGGCCCGGTTCATTTCGCGCGGCGGGCTCAAGCTCGAAGGCGCTCTGGCAGCCACGGGACTGAAGGTGGCGTCGTGGCGCTGCCTGGATGTGGGTCAGTCCACCGGCGGCTTTACCGACTGCCTTTTGCAGCAGGGCGCAGCCCGCGTGGTGGGCATCGATGTGGGCCACGGCCAATTGCACGCCAGTTTGCGCGCCCATGCGCAGGTGGTGTGCATCGAGGGTGTCAATGCCCGCAGCCTGGCTCCAGAGGACTTCTGGCGCCATCACGACCAGGCCGCCGGGTCAGACCCGGGTCCGAGCGAGCCCTTTGACCTGCTCACGGGCGACCTGTCCTTCATCTCGTTGACGCTGGTGCTGCCGGCCATGACGGCGCTGCTCAAGCTCGGCGGCGACGCGTTGGTGCTGGTTAAGCCTCAATTCGAGTTGCAGCCCGGACAGGTCGGCAAGGGCGGCATCGTCAAGGACCCGGCGCTGTTCGCTCTGGTCGAGCAGCGGCTTCGGGTCTGCTGCGAGGAGTTGGGGCTGCAGGTGCTGGCTTGGCTGGATTCGCCCATCGAGGGCGGCGATGGCAACCGGGAATTTTTTATCCATGCGCGCAAGACGCGGCAATTGCAGGCGCCTTTGTTGCAGGCGCCTGCCCGGCAAGTGGTCAAGCGCCAGCCGCGCGCGCAGCGAAGAAAGCCTGGCGATGAAGACCAGCGCCAGGCCGCGCACGATGGGCAACCCGGCCCGGCCCGCCGAAAGCGCAAAACCGATTGACACAAACACTGAGATGCATGGCCATGAAGATGCCGCCCCTGAGCTTTGAATTTTTTCCGACCAAGACGCCCGAGGGCGCCGAGAAACTGCGGGCCGTGCGCCAGCAGCTCTACATTCACCGCCCCGAGTTTTGCTCGGTGACCTTTGGCGCGGGTGGATCCACCCAGGAGGGCACGTTCTCGGCGGTCAGTGAGATCCTGGCCGAAGGTGTGGCCGCCGCCTCGCACTTTTCGTGCATCGGCGCGACCAAGGCACGGGTGCGCGAGCAATTGGCGCAGTTGCAGGCCATGGGCGTCAAACGCCTGGTGGCCCTGCGCGGAGACTTGCCCAGCGGCTATGGCACGGGTGGCCAGTTTCAGTACGCCAGCGACCTGGTGGCCTTCATCCGCGACGAGACCGGCGATGCCTTTCACATCGAGGTGGCAGCCTATCCCGAGACCCATCCGCAAGCGCGTTCGCCCGAGGCGGACCTCAGGGCCTTTGCGGCCAAGGTCCAAGCCGGTGCCGATTCGGCGATCACCCAGTATTTTTTCAACAGCGACGCCTACTTCCGCTTTGTCGATGATGCGCACGCCTTGGGCGTGGACGTGCCGGTGGTGCCAGGCATCATGCCGATTCTGGGCTCGGGCCAGCTGCTGCGTTTTTCAGACGCCTGCGGCGCGGAAGTTCCGCGCTGGATCCGTCTGCGCCTGCACGCCTACGGCGATGACAGTGCGTCGATCAAGGCCTTTGGGCTGGACGTGGTCACCGACCTGTGCGATCAGTTGCTCACCGCCGGGGTGCCGGCGCTGCACTTCTACACCATGAACCAGTCGCAGGCGGTGGGCGAGATCATTGGCCGGCTGCAAGGGCGCTAAAGCCCGGGCGCCTGCTCACGCGCCACGCGCCAGCGTGAAACCGGCGTTGCGGTCTTGGCCCAGGGCCGCCACCAGTTGGGGCAGCGCCGCCTTGAGCTGCTCGTGCAGGGTGTAGGGCGGATTGATCACGAACATGCCGCTGGCCGGCAGCCCCGGGCGGATCACCTCGCCGTCGACGGTTTTTTGCAGCTTGCTGGACTTGACCGTGAGTGTGGCGTCCA
>JBILGP010000062.1:0-7401 GCA_044350985.1 Polaromonas sp.
GCTCGGCCACCTCGCCGACCTCGAACTGGCCCATGAGCGAAATGTCCTTGGCCACCTTGCCCAGGCTGCCCACCAGCACCGCCAGCTCGCAGCCCAGCACCACCCACTGGTCGCGCTGGGTGTGCCAGGCGACCTCGGGACAACGCAGACCGAGGTCGGCGGCCATCAGGCGAGCGACCTCGGGCCCCTGCCCGCCCATCTGCGCCAGCGTGCCAACGGCACCGCCGAGCTGCAGGCACAGGCCCTGCTCGGCAGCCGCTTGCAGGCGCTGGCGGCTGCGCAGCAAGGGCGCCGCCCAGCCCATGCACTTGAAGCCGAAGCTGGTCACCGAGGCCGGCTGCATCAGGGTGCGCGCAAGCACGGGATCGTCCGCATGGCGCTCGGCCAGGGTCAGCAAGGCGTCGATGGCCTGCTGCAGGTCGGCATCGATCAGGGCCAGCGCAGGCTGGGCGATCAGCGCCACTGCCGTATCGATCACATCCTGGCTGGTGCTGCCCAGATGCACATGCCCGGCCGCCTGCGGATTGAACAGGGCCACCGTCTCCTTCAAGCTCTTGACCAGGGGAATGGCCAGGCTGCCGGCGCGCGCGCTGTCACGCACGATGCGCGCCACATCAAAAAGCTCGACCTTGCAGGTGCCGATGATGGACTGCGCGCAGGCCTGCGGGATCAGGCCGACTTGCGCCTGCGCCCGCGCCAGCGCCGCCTCAAAGCGCAGCATGGCCGAGACGAACTCGCGCTCGCCCCAGGCCTGTTGCATCTCGACCGTGGTCAGAAACGATTCAAAAACGCTGCTCATGACAAGTCACCTTGGATGGGAGCCGGCTCAGCGGCGCAGACGCATCTGGTTGGGCAGCGGAACCGAGCGGCGCAGCACGTCTTCGGCCAGCCACAGCGCCGAGCGCCAGCCGCGGGCAGCCACGGTGGGCAGCGGAATTTGTTGGTAGTCGTCATTGAACACCTCGAAGCTGTAGTCGCCGCGATAGCCCAGGGCATGGAGCTTGCCCACCAAGGCGGCCAGATCGGCGCTGTGCACGCCCTCGCCCGGAAAGACACGGAAATGACGGGCGGTGGTGATCCGCTCCTCGACCGACTTGATTTCGGTCCACATGAAGTCAGCCAGTTGCACCAGAAAAATCTTGTCCGGATCGAGCATGTCGAGCTCTTCGAGAGCGGTCTGGGTGGCAAACATGTGAAACGAATCGAGCCCCAGTCCCAGATTGGGCATGTCGGCGCGGCAGATGATGTCCCAGGCCTGCGTGAACTCGCTCACATGCCGCCCCCAGGACAGTCCTTCGTAGGCCACCTTGATGCCCATGGGGATGGCCAGCATGGCCAGCTTGCGCAGGTCGCGGGCCAGCGCCTGCGGCTCGTGCGTCGCATGCACCGAGGTGGAGGAGCACACCAGCAGCACCTTGGCGCCCAGCGCGCTGCACATCTCGAGCATGGACTTGGCGATGTCGACCTTGTAGTCGTGCAGATGACCGGTCAGGCCCTCAAAGTCGCGCAGCACCTGAAAGCCCGTCACCCGCAGTCCGCTGGCCCGCACGGCCGACACGGCCGCATCGAGCCCCTCGGGATGGCCGACCACATCGCGGGCCGACAGCATGATCTGCGAAAAGCCCGCCTCGCGCACCGCCTTGAGCTTGGCCTCCAGTGGCCCGGCCAAGGAGATGGTATCCATCCCGAAGTCCCTGATGTGGGCGCGGTAGTCCATCTCAAGCCCTGTCATCGTGAACCAACTCGAAGCTCACGCTGCCCAGCCAAGTGCGGGTGAGCGCGCCGCGGTCTTCGGTCTGCACCGCCTTGGACTGCACAAACTCCACCCCGCGGCGCGACAACTCGGCCACCGTGCCCAACACGTCGGCCGTGCCCAAGCCCACCCGCTGAAGTTGCTCGTCGCCCTCCACGTCGAGCAAGCCCGCCTCTGGCTCGATCAACTGGATGTAGAACCGATTCGCGGTCGGGCAGGGACTTTGCAGGATGCGACCCTTGGGCAAGATGCCAAACCGCTGCTGGGCGGGCAACTCCACAAACCCCAGCAACTCACGATAGAACTCGGTCCAGTCGGCCGTGCGCTCGTTGCCGATGTACTGCACCACGCCAAAAAAATGCAAGCCTGCGACAGCCGGGGGATGCGGATCGACGCCAGGAATGGGCACAAAGTCCACGTCGTAAATGGAGAACTTGTCGTACCGATCGACGAAATAGATGCGGCTGGCGCCCACGCCGTGGATGGCCGGTATGTTGAGCTCCATCACCTCAACCCGGGCCGGCACCGCCCAGGCCCCTCGCTCGAGCGCGCGCCGGTACGCGGCACTGGCATCGCGCACGCGCAGTGCGATGGCCGCCAGCCAAGGTTGGTCGGGGGCACTGCCCGCGGCACTGGGCAGATGCGCGTTGACGATGACATTGATGCCCCCTTGCCTGTAGAGCAGCACCTCGCGCGAGCGGTGCCGGGCCACCGGCTTGAAGCCCATCATCTCGAGCACCTGACCGAGGGCCTGGGGCCGAGCAGTGGCGTATTCAATGAACTCGATGCCGTCGAGGCCCAAGGGGTTGAGCGTCTCGGGGATGGCTTCGCGCTGGATCAGATCGGCGGAGGTCATAGGGGGTCAAAGGGTTGACGATTGAGCCCGTAGTGTGGCCGAAAATCTTGCATTCACGGGTTAAATTGGCCGAGAGACCGAAGATTTGGTTCGATAAACGCACGCGTCTGAGCGACAATCAATCGAATTAAGTGTTTTCCCTATAATTCCTGCACAAGCCTGTTCTGTCATCGCGAGCATCGCGTGGCAATCCAGAAAACGATCACCCTGATGACGCCCGAGAACGTTCTGCAGCGACGCGACTGGATCGCCGGCCTGGAAAACGGCCTGGATGTGATTGCCTGCTTCGATGCCGACCATGACCGCCTGACGGCCAGCGAAGTCGGACAGCGCTGCGGCCTGACGCGCACCGCCGCTCGGCGCTACCTGCTGACGCTGCAGCATCTGGGCTTTGTGGCCAGCGACGGCCGGCTTTACTGGCTCACCCCGCGTGTGCTGCGGCTGGGCCAGGCCTATCTCGAATCGGCCCGACTGCCGCGGCTGGTGCAGCCCTACTTGCAGCGGGTGACCGCCGGAACGCAGGAAAACGCCTATGTCAGCGTGCTCGACGGCCAAGAGATTGTGTTCATCGCCCGCAACGGCTCCAACCGGGCCATGAACATCGGCTATGTGCTCGGCGCGCGGGTCAAGGCCGAGGTCACTGCGGCGGGCTTGCTGCTGCTGGCCATGCGCGATGGCCCGTGGCTCGAGCAATGGCTGGCGAGCCACGAATTGAGCACCTACACGCCCTACACGATCAACAGCAAGGAAAGGCTCAAGCTGGAACTGGCACGGGTGCGCAGTCAGGGCTGGGCACTGTCCGAGCGGCAGCTGGACCTGACCTCGCGCGGCATCGCGGTGCCGCTGCGCGACCGCAACGGCCAGGTGCAGGCGGCGCTGTCGGTGACCATGCCCATGGGCCACGAGTCGGCCGAAGACGCGCTGGCTCGCGTGCTGGGCGTGCTCACCGAGACCGCGCAGGCGATGCGCCAACTGGTCTAGGCGCGACCCCAAGCAGCCTGTCGCCGGCTCAGCCCTGCAAGAGCTGCCACAGTCGGGCGCTGCTCAAAGGCATCTGCAACTGCGGCGCAAGTTCGGCTCGGCCAGCGCGCGCCAGCGCATCGGCCACCGCATTGACCACCGCGGGCGTGGCGCCGATGGTGCCCAGCTCACCAACCCCCTTGACCCCCAGGGGGTTGTTCTTGGACGGCACACTTGGGTCCATCTCGGTGCGAAAGTCGGGGCTGTCGCCAGCCCGTGGTGCGGTGTAGTCCATCAGGCTGCCGGTGAGCAGCTGGCCGGTTTGCGGGTCATAGACCACCGCCTCGTAAAGCGCCTGGCCGATGCCCTGCACCGCCCCGCCATCGAGCTGGCCGCGCACGATGGTCGGGTTGACGACACGCCCGACATCGTTGACCGAGGCGTAAGCCACCACCGCCACCTCGCCGGTGGCCGGATCGACTTCGACCTCGCACACATGACAGCCATTGGGCCAGCTGGGACCCGACGCTGCGCTGGTGGAATCCATGAAGATGCGCTGCTCGGGCTGGCGCGACGCCAGCTCAAACAAGCCGACGCTCAGGTCGGTACCGGCCACGCCAAAACGCCCGGCCGCATACACCACGTCCTGCTCGGAGGCCTCAAGCTCGCGCGCGGCCAAGGCCTTGCCGTGGGCGATGGTGCGCTCGGCGCCGATCTTCATGGCCGACCCCCCGGTAAAAAGCGAGCGCGAGCCAGCCGAGCCAAAACCGTCGCCACGGTCGGTATCGCCGAGGACCACATGCACCTGATCGATCTGCACACCAAACGCATCGACCACGAGCTGCGCCAAGGTGGTGGCAATGCCCTGCCCCATAGGCATGACCGCCGAAAACACCTCGATGGTGCCATCGGCCCGCACCGACAGCGTCACCCGCTCTTCCATCTGGTTGCCGCCAGTCCACTCCAAAAAGGTGGCCAGCCCCAAACCGCGCCATTTGCCGCGCCGCACCGAATCGGCCGCGCGCGCTTCGAAGCCCGACCAATCGGCCAGTTTGAGCCCCTGGTCCATGATCGACTCAAAGGCCCCCACGTCATAGACCTGGCCCATCGCATTTTTGTAGGGAAACTTGTCGGGCGCGATGAAATTGCGCCGGCGCAACTCGATGCGGTCGATGCCCGTCTGGCGCGCCGCCTCGTCCATCAAGCGCTCGATCGTGTAGATGGCCTCGGGCCGGCCCGCACCGCGGTAGGCGGCGGTCGACATGGTGTGCGTCATCACCGCACGGAAGTGGTAGTCGATGGTCTGAATATCGTAGACGCCAGTTTGCACCCAGGGGCCGATCAGCAGTTGGATGGCCACCCCCGTGCCGGTGGGATAGGCGCCCACATTGGCGTCAGAATGCACGCGCAGCGCCAGCACCTTGCCCTGGGCGTCGAGCGCCATCTCGGCGCGGGTCTGCAGATCGCGGCCATGGGTGGTGGCCAAGAACTCCTCGCTGCGATCGGCCAGCCATTTGACCGAGCGCTTGAGCTTGTAGGCGCAGTAGGCAGTGGCGATGTCTTCGGGATAGGCGCCGGTCTTCATGCCAAAGCCGCCGCCCACATCGCCCACGACCACCCGCACCGCCTTGCGCTCCAGGCCCAACCCGTCGGCAATGCTGTTGCGCGCACCCGAGGGCATCTGCGAACTCATGCGCACGATCAGGCGCTGATCGCCGGCATGCCACGATGCCAGCACCACGCGCGGCTCCAGGGTCAAGGCCACCAGACGCTGGTGCGTCAGTTCAAGGCTCACCACATGGGCGGCCTTGGCGAAAGCCTGCTCGGCCTCGGCGGCCTTGCCATGGCGCGCCTCGGCGGCAATGTTGTCGGGCGCCGCTTCGCAGACCTGCGCCTGACCGGCCAGGGCAGCAGGCAGTTCGGTAACAGCCGGCAACTCTTCGTAGTCAACCTGCAGGGCCTCTGCCGCATCACGGGCCTGCTCGCGGGTCTGCGCGACCACCGCCGCCACCGGCTCGCCGACAAAACGCACCCGCTCGTGAGCCAGCGCGCGACGCGCTGGGGCGGCCAGGGCAGCGCCGCCAGCGCGGGTGAAACCGGCCGCCCCGGCCATCGGTTTGCATCCGGCCTGCACCATCTCCTGGCCGGTGAGGACGAGCAAGACACCGGGCATCGCCTGGGCCGCGCTCGCATCGATCGAGACAATGCGCGCATGGGCGTGGGGCGAGCGCACAAAGACCAGGTGCGCAAGCGCCGACTCGGGAACCTCGGGCACCGCTGCGCGCAAGTCGTCGGTGAACTGGCCCTGCCCGCGCAGCAGCGCGTCGTCTTCCATACGGGCCACGCTGTGGCCGCTGCCAAACCGGGTCGCTTCAATCGGTGCAGAAAAAGGGGCGTTCACATTGACTCCTGATGATCTATTGAATCTTAGCGGGATCTGTTGGGGACAGCCTTAGCGTTCAGGCACTGCCTTGCCGGGTCTGCCAGATCCCGCTCTGCGGCGCTCGAGCTCGAGCTTGCGCTCACGGCGCTGGGCATCACGCAGCCCGGCCTGCTCGAGCCAGAGGGCAAACTCCTGCGGCGTCTCGAGCGTGATGCGGCCGATGCTGCCGGCGCGAAAGTCGCCCAGCAGGGCCTCGGCGGCCTTGTGCAAGTCGAGGCGGCCGCCGGCAGCCACCGCACCGCGCCGGCGCGCTACCGCCGACAGCGCCGCTTCTTCGTCAAGGCCCTGGGTCTCAAAACGGTACCGCTGCGCCAGCAGATCGGGATAAGCGGCCAGCAATCGGCGCAGCAGTTCCAGGGCCACCTCCTGTTCGTCGTAGGCGTTGCGGCCTATGGCGCCGCTGGCTGCCAGGTGGTAGCCGCCCTCCTCGACGGTGATGCGCGGCCACAGCACACCGGGCGTGTCCCATAGATAAAAATCATCGTCGAGCACGATACGCTGCTCGCTGCGCGTGATGCCCGCCTCATCGCCCGTGCGCGCGGCGCGTTTGCCCACCAGCGTGTTGATCAGGGTCGACTTGCCCACATTGGGAATGCCGCAAATGAGCACGCGCATCGGTCGCGACAGGCCCACACGCTGCGGCGCGAGATCGCGACAGGCCTTGATCAGCCGGCGCGCCGGGGCCGCATCGTTGGCATCGAGCGCCAACGCGTTCGTGGCCGGCATGGCCTGGTAGTGCGCCAGCCAAGCCTCGGTGCGTAGCGGATCGGCCAAATCCTGCTTGTTGAGGATCTTCAGGGCCGGCTTGCCCCGGGTCAACTCGGCCAGCATGGGATTGGCGCTCGAGCCCGGCAGCCGCGCGTCGAGCAGTTCCATGACCACATCGATGTCCTCGATGCGCTCGGCAATGGCCTGACGGGTCAGGTGCATGTGCCCCGGAAACCACTGGACGGGCATGGCAGGCGTCCCGCTCAGGCGGCCCCAGCGCGAGCACGCCCGAGCCGCTCGGGCGAGGTGTACTGCTGGCGGTAAATTTCAAAAGGCAGAGAGTCCAGCGACTCGATGCGCTGCTGCTCGCGCACCGACTCGATAGCCAGCGCGCGCAGCCGGTCGCGCTGCTCGGCCGTCAGGGGCTGGGCCATGAAATGCCGGCGGGTCTGCTCCGAGCGCGAGCGCGCAAAGGAAATGAAGGATCGGTCAAAGTCCTCGGTGAGCACCCGCAGCACGCGCGCCGAGGGCAGGCCTTGCGGCTCATACAAGGCACGCTGCGCTTGCCGCCAGGCCTGGGCATGGGCACCCTCCAGTGGCGTGCCTCGTAGATCTTCGTCCAGACGGTGAGCGATCGGCTCGCAGTGGGCCAGCAGCTCAAGCCCCCAGTGGAGCAGCCGA
>JBILGP010000063.1:0-7324 GCA_044350985.1 Polaromonas sp.
GAGCCGGGCAGCCGCGCTGCACGCGAGCTGTCGGACGCATTGCGCCACGCCTTGGAGTGGAGTCATGATGTCGACGAGGGACTGGCGGCTCACCAGCAAAATCGGCGGCCTCAGTTCAAGGGCCGGTGATCAGGGCGCGACGTCGAGCTTGGCGTCGCGTATGACTTTGCCCCACTTGTCGTGTTCGGAGCGCACCAGCGCGCCGAACTGCTCGGGCGTGCTGCTGCTCAACTCGACCGCTTGGTCGGCCAGCTTCTTGATCAGATCTGGGTCTTTGAGCACCTTGGCCACTTCAGCGTTCAGGCGGCCGATCACGGCCGCCGGCGTTCCGGCTGGCGCAAGCAGCCCCATCCAGGCACCTGAATCGAGCTGCGGGTAGCCCGCTTCGGCCATGGTCGGTACATTGGGCATGGCCGAAGACCGCTGCTTGCCGCTGACAGCCAGCGGCTTGATTTTTCCGCCGCGCACCAGCGGCACACCAGCGCCCGCGGCGAACACGATGAGCTGAACCTGCTCGCCCATGAGCGCGGCCAGGGCGGGAGCGCCGCCCTTGAAGGGCACGTGCAGCATGTCGACCTTGGCCAACAGCTTGAGCTGCTCGGCCGCCAAGTGGCCCGAGCTGCCTGCGCCCACAGACGCATAGGACACCGAGCCGGGCTTGTTCCTCGCCAAATTCAAAAAGGCCGGCATGTCCTGCGCCGGATAGGCCGGGCTGGTGGCCAGCAGCAAAGGGATGCTGCCCACGAAGGTCACCGGCGCGAAGTCCTTGAAGGTGTCGTAGCGCAGCTCGCTTTTGTAGATGTGTGGGTTGACCGCATGGGAGTCAAACGCAAACAGCAAGGTGTGGCCGTCGGGTGCCGACTTGGCCACATGGTCGGCCGCAAGCGTGCCGCCCGCGCCGCTGCGGTTTTCGATCAGGACGGGCTGGCCGATGGCCTCGGACAGCTTGGGGCCGATTTGCCGCGCCGTCAGGTCCACCACCCCGCCCGGGGCGAAGGGGATCACCAGCCGGATCGGTTTGCTCGGAAAACTTTGTGCTTGCACGGGAGCCGCCATGCCCGTGGCAATGGCGGTGACACCCAGCAGCAAGGAGCGGCGGCCCCACAAACCTGCGTTCATGTTTAACTCCCTAAGCAAAAATCAGCCGCGATGGTCGCCCGTAGACCATGCCTTGCGGGTACTGATTTACCCTGATGGGTTTTTAGTGGATGACCGCCACCGGCACACGGCCCGTGGCCGGCAGGCTTGTTTGGGACCAGGCTTGCAAGCCGCCCCGGTACCACTTGACCTGGGTGTAGCCCAGTTGCCGTGCGCGCATCGCGGCGTTGACCGCCAGCCAGCTCGCTGAGCCCTCGCAGTAAAACACCAGGGGCTGGTTCAGATCGGGCGCAGCGGCGGCCAGCATGTGGCGAAAGCGCTCCGCATAGGCCGCATCGACCGACGGCTCCTTGAAAGCCAGGCCACCGCGCACAAAATGCAAGGCCCCTGGAAGCATGGGGCCGGCTACCGCCACGTCAATGAGCACCGGCGGTTGCGGTTGGCGCAAGGCCTGCACCATCTCGGCCGTGTTCCAGCGCTCGATGCCCTCGAGGGCGCCTGGGGTCATGCCCGTGAGCTGATCGTTTTGGCGCAGCTCCTTGGGCGCCCGCCCACCCGGCTCGTCGCGCTCTTGCTGGCTTTGCTGCGCATCGGGTGTCTTGAGCTGGGCCAGCAGGCCGCTGGTTTGGCCATCGATGTCTTCGTAAAAAGGCAGCAACTCGTGGTCGTTGACTGCAAGCAGGCGACACAGCTTGGGGTTGTTGCGGGCGTGGTTGCAGTTGTAGAGGGCGCGCAGCATGGACACGCCCGGGTTGTCATCGCCAAAGCGAAATCCGTAGCCGGGTTTGTTCCAGCCCATGGCCAGGGCCTTGTTGGGATTGGACTTCAGGTAGGTCTGCATCACGCCTTGTGCCGCACTTTGGCACATGGGGCGACCGGCGCACAGGGTCTGGACCCAGGTGTCGGCGCGCGCTTGCAGGTCGATGCTGGGGGCGGTGAGGGGGCGACCAAAAAAGCTCAGCGCGATGCGCATGCTCGCCGGCAACTCCAGCAACTCCGTGCGGGTCTGTGTCACCACGCCCAGTGAATGGGCGTCTTTGCCCGCGTGCTGCTGGCACTGGTCCACAGGCGTTTGGCCCGTGGGGCAAAACAAGGGCGTGCGGTCTTTCTCGTTGTTGCGCTCGATTTCGCGCAGACGCAGAAAACCCGAGGGTTCCTTGATTTGGTAGAGCGCCTGGTTGATCACCTCGCTGTCAAAGCGATCGCCCATGGTCTGTCTGTACAGCGCATACATCTGCGGCATGAGATCCGGCCGAACCGCCTTGGTGTGCAAATCATGCGCGCCGTGTATGCCGATCAGGGTGGCCCGTGGCAGGTGGCCGGTGCCAAAAGCGCGTTCTTTGCCCCCCATGAAGATCAGCGAGCAGGCCGACATGCAAAAGCCCGACACCACGGTCTTGATCTTGGCATCGCGCACCATGCGCGCCACCTGCATGCCGGTCCACAAGTCGCCGCCGGGCCCGTTGACCAAAATCAGGCGCTCGATGCCGCCTTGTGCAAAGGCCTGCCGAAACGCGATGAAGTCTTCGCCCACCGTCGGGCCGGTGGCATACAGGTCGCTGCCGACCCGCTCGAGCGTCATGGCCTGGGCGCTCAGCCCCACATGCAGGACCAGTGCGCTCAGGAGGACTTTGAAGCTCATGCTGTTTGGGTGGCCGTATGATGGTTGATCGAATTTATCACGACAAAAGCCCAGCCTGGCACCGCCTGCATGCACCGGCCACTTTCAAACGAATCTTTGGGTAAACACCAATAGGGCGGTTGTCGCCGGACCGGTTTTATTTGGCATGATGTCCGTTTTGACCGGCAACCGGGCTGCACCTTGCGCGACTTGAGGCGATGGCTGTGGTCTGCTGCTTTTGCGTACACGCCCGGACTTTTTCATGAACCGAATCGAAGAGGCTTTCTCAGAAAACTACGCGCAGGCGCGGGCCAAGTTTTTGGCTGCCGCGAGCTCTGCGGGCCTGGCGGTGGATTCGCACGCCCATCCGCTGAGCGGCTCGCAGGGCGAGGCCTTGGCCATGGACGTGGTGCTCGATGGCGCGCCCGACAGTGCCCACCTTTTGATCGTCAGCAGCGCCTGCCATGGCGTGGAGGGCTATTGCGGCAGCGGCGTGCAGGTGCATGCCTTGGCCGACGCCGCCTGGCGCGCCCAGGCCCGGCAGGCCGGCGTGGCGGTGCTCTACATCCATGCCCTGAACCCGCACGGTTTTTCTTTTGACCGCCGAGTCACGCACGAGGGCGTGGACCTCAATCGAAATTTCCACGATTTTTCCAAGCCGCTGCCGGCCAACCCCGATTACCGAGAAATCGCCGATCTGCTGCTGCCCCAGACTTGGCCGCCAACGGCCGAGAACCTGGCGGCCACCGAGCGCTACATCGCCGAGCGCGGCCTGCCGCGTTGGCAGGCGGCGATTTCGCGCGGTCAGCATGAGTTTGAACACGGGCTTTTCTACGGCGGGCGCGCACCGACCTGGAACAACCTGACGCTGCGCCAGGTGCTCAGGCGCTATGGCAGCCGCGCCCAGCGGGTCGCCTGGATCGATCTGCACACCGGCCTGGGGCCTTCTGGCGTGGGCGAAAAAATCTTTGCCGACCGCGACGATGCGCATTCCCTGGCGCGTGCCCGCGCCTGGTGGGGCGACCAGGTGACCTCGATTTACGACGGTTCGTCGTCTTCCCCGCTGCTCACCGGCCTGATGTGGACCTCGATCTTTGATGAATGCCCGCAGGCCCAGTACACCGGCATTGCGCTCGAATACGGCACCGAGCCGGTGGCCAAGGTGATGCAGGCCCTGCGCGCCGATCACTGGCTGCATCTTCATCCCGAGGCTGCGCCCGAGCTGGCGCGGCAGATTCGCCAGCAGATGCGCGAGGTGTTCTACACCGACACGCCCGCCTGGCGCACGCAGATCGTCGAGCAGGCGCAGCAGGCCTTTGTTCAGGCGGTTGCCGGGCTGAGGGGCCACTGACATGGGCGCACCTTTGGGCTACCAAGCTTTTGGCGCGGCCTTTGCCAGCATCCGGGCTTTTCACCCGGAACTCACCGCGTTTCGACGCGACTTGCATGCGCATCCCGAGCTCGGTTTCGAGGAGGTCTACACCAGCGCGCGCGTGATCGAAGCGCTCAAGCTGTGCGGGGTCGACAGCCTGGCCACCGGCCTGGGCAAGACCGGCGTGGTGGCGCTGGTGCACGGCAAGGGCTGCTCGGCTGACAAACCCGGGCGCATGATCGGCCTGCGTGCCGACATGGACGCGTTGCCCATGCGTGAGTTGGGCGAGTGCGCCTGGCGCTCCACCACGTCGGGCTTGATGCACGGTTGCGGCCACGATGGCCACACAGCGATGCTGATCGGCGCGGCGCGTTACCTGGCGCAGACGCGCCAATTTGAAGGTACGGCCGTGCTGATCTTTCAGCCCGGTGAAGAGGGCTATGCGGGCGCCCGCGAGATGATCAAAGACGGCCTGTTCGAGCGATTCCCCTGCGAGAAGGTCTTTGCCCAGCACAACTCGCCCGAGACACCCCTGGGGGTGGTGGGCATCACGCCGGGGCCTATGCAGGCGGCGGTCGATCGGGTGCAGATCGTCATTCGCGGCCGGGGCGGTCACGGCGCCCGCCCGCACCAGACGGTCGATCCGGTGCTGGTGGCCGGCCACATCATCACGGCGGTGCAAAGCGTCGTGGCCCGCAATCTCTCGGCCATGGACCAGGCGGTGATCAGCCTGTGTTCGATGCAGGGCGGCCATCCCGATGCGATGAGCGTGATCCCTGGCGAGGTGACACTGGTGGGCACGGTCAGGACCTACGACGCGGCGGTGCAGGACCATATCGAGGCGCGCTTGCGCAGCTTGTGCGAGGGCGTGGCGGCCGGTTTTGGCGCCACGGCGCAGGTCGACTACGAGCGCGTTTACCCGGCCACGGTCAACACCGTTGCCGAAGCTCAGTTTGCGGGCGATGTCGCGGCTACTCTGGTGGGCGAAGACAAAGTCTGGCGCAACATGCTGCCGAGCATGGGCGGCGAAGATTTTTCCTTCATGCTGCAGGTCTTGCCCGGTGCTTACATCCGGGTGGGGCAGGGCAGGGTCGATGGCCCGGGCCCATACCCTCTGCACAACAGCCGCTACGACTTCAATGACGAGATCTTGCCGCTCGGTGCGGCGCTGCACGCCAGTTTGGTCGAGCGCGCCCTGGCGCCTGAACGTTTTTAACCCGGGCCCTTGATCGGGCCTATTTTTCAAGGAGACAGAAATGAGACTTCAAAAGAAGGTGATGGCGGGCCTGCTGCTGGCCGCCTTGGGCCTGAGCCCGCTGGCGGCCAAGACGGTGCGCATTGCCAACCAGGGCGATGCCAGTTCGATGGACCCGCACTCGCTCAACGAGTCCTTGCAATTGAGCCTGACCAACAACATCTACGAGGCGCTGGTCGGCGTAAGCAAGGACCTCAAATTTGAACCGGGCCTGGCCACCGGCTGGCGTCAGACCTCGCCCACGGTGTGGCGCTTCGAATTGCGCCGCAACGTGCGCTTTCACGACGGCACCGCCTTCAGTGCCGACGACGTGGTGTTCTCGCTCAACCGCGCCGCCGGCGACGGCTCGGACATGCGCAGCAACACCAATGACATCAAGGAGGTGCGCAAGGTCGACAACTACACGGTGGACATCGAAACCAAGTCGCCGTTTCCGATCTTGCCCAACGTGCTCTCCACCGTCTACATCATGAGCAAGAAGTGGTGCGAGGACAACCAGGCTCAGCGCCCGGTGGACCGTCGCAAGGGCCTGGAAAACGCCGCTTCTTTCCGCGCCAATGGCACCGGCCCCTTCATGCTCGGTGAGCGTCAACCCAGCGTGAGAACCACCTTCAGGATCAATCCCAATTACTGGGGCAAGGTCGAGGGCAATGTGACCGAGGTCGTTTTCACCCCGATCTCGAGCGACCCGACCCGTGTGGCGGCCCTGCTGTCGGGCGAAGTCGACATCATGGAGCCTGTGCCGGTGCAGGACGTGCCGCGCGTCAACGCCAACGCCAACACCCAGGCCCTGACCGGCCCGGAGCTGCGCACGATTTTTCTGGGCATGGACCAGCGCCGCGATGAGCTGCTGTTTTCCAACGTGAAGGGCAAGAACCCCTTCAAGGACAAGCGCGTACGCCAGGCCTTCTACCAGGCCATCGACATTGCGGGCATCCAGCGCACCGTCATGCGTGGCGCCTCCAACCCCACGGCCTTGATGATCGGCCCGGGCATCAATGGTTTTTCAGAGGACATCAACAAGCGTCTGCCCTACAGCCCCGATGCGGCGCGCAAGCTGCTGGCCGATGCCGGTTACCCCAATGGCTTTGAGGTGACCATGAACTGCCCGAACGACCGCTACGTCAACGATGGCGAGATCTGCCAGGCCGTTGCCGCCAACCTGGCGCGGGTGGGGGTCAAAATCAATCTGGCTGCCGAGAGCAAGCTGACCTACTTCCCCAAGATCTTGCGCCGCGACACCAGCTTTTACCTGCTGGGCTGGACCCCGAGCACCTATGACGGCCACAACGCGCTCAACGCCTTGATGCGCTGCCCGGACGACAAGGGCTCGGGGCAGTTCAATCTGGGCTCTTACTGCAATCCCAAGGTCGATGAGCTGATGATCAGGGTGCAGGGCGAGACCGATCAGAAGCGCCGCGACGCCATGATGCGCGAGGCCTTTGTGACGCACGCCGATGACATCGGGCACCTGCCGATTCACCAGCAGGCCCTGGCCTGGGGCATCAACAAGCGCGTCACCCTGGTGCAGCGCGGCGATAACTTCATGCCCTTCAAGTCCATCAGCCTGAAGTGAGCGATGCCGGGCTCGGGTGCCGGTTTGGCACCAGAGTCCACGCCGAACCAGCCGCCTTCGGGCGGCTTTTTCGTTTGCGCGCTACCAGCTGTGCAGGCTGCCGTCCCTCTGCAGTCGGTTGACCGGCAGATAGGCCCTTTGGTAGGGGTAGCGTGCGGCCAGCTTTTCGTCGATATCGACGCCGTGTCCGGGCGACTCGCCGCAGTAGAGCATGCCGCGCTCGTAGCGCCAGTCGTGCGGGAACACGCTGAGCATGAGCTCGCTGTGCGGCATGTACTCCTGGATGCCGAAGTTGGGCACCCAGGTGTCAAAGTGCAGCGCAGCGCCCATGCAAATGGGCGACAGGTCGGTGGCGCCGTGGCTGCCGGTGCGCACCTGGTAGAGCGCGGCCAGGTCGGCGAT
>JBILGP010000064.1:0-7184 GCA_044350985.1 Polaromonas sp.
ACTTTGGCGCCGTGCTGTTCGACTGGCGGCCGGCTGCGCGGGTGGCGGCGCGCTTTGCCGGTTTGGTGCGCAGCGACGAGCAGGCGCGCGATCTGGCCCACGCGATCTTTGCCCACCCCGATTGGCAAGCGTTTGACTGCGGTCTGGTCGAGCTCGAGCAGGTGGTTGAACGCACCGCAGTGCGCCTGGCGCTGGCGCGCGATCAGGTGCATCGCTTGCTGGCGCCGATTGGGGAGGAGTTGCAGCCGATTGCGGCCAATGTCGAGCAAGTCCATCGCCTGGCCCGCCTGCGCGAGCAGAGGGCCGACCTGCGGCTGTTCTTCCTGTCCAACATGCCCGAGCCCTTTGCCCGCTCGATCGAGCAACGCCATGACTTTTTGCGTCTGTTCGACGGCGGCGTCTTCTCCGGCGACGTCAAGCTGGGCAAGCCCGATCCAGCGATCTACACGCTGCTGGCCGATCGGTACGGGCTTGATGCACAGCGCACCTGGTTTGTCGATGACAACCGTGCCAATGTCGAGGCAGCCAGCGCCTTGGGCTGGCAGGCGCAGCATTTGGCCGCGCCCGAGCACTTGCCGCCTGCGATCGACGCGGTCTTGTCCAATCCCGACCGTTGAGCGGATGGCCTGCCGACCACCGGCGCGGGCCCGGTCTTTGGGCTTATCATTGACCGAGCAGTGTTGCGTAGTCCGCGCTTGAGCGTCATTGCGCGCGATGCTGAGAGCACTGCTTCCACGATTTTTTGTTGATGCGCCGTATCACCCTCTTGCTGTTGCTCGCTTTGCTGCCCATGCGCTTGTGGGCGGTGGTGTGGATGCCCGCGCAGCCGGCCGCTGCGGCCTGGGCCGAGCAGGCGGCGCATGACACGCACGCTGCGCAGCCGTGTCATGAGGCTGGCGTCGACGTGTCCGATCTTTTGGAATTGCCGACCGCCGCCCATGATGGCGCGGCTTGCGCCGACTGCGCCGCTTGCGATCTGTGCCACCAGAGCGCCTCCCTGCAGTTCTTTGCCTGGCCGCAGGCCCAAGCCTGGCCACAGGGCCTGCCCGATTGGGTTACGCCGGGCCATCCTGCCCGCCACTGGCCACCCCCCATCGAGCCCCCCCGCTCCTGAGCCCACCGCCTCTGGCTGTGGCCCTCCGGCCGGTGTTGATCGGCTGGCGGGCTCTGTGGGTTTGCATCTTGGATGGGCCTTTGGGCCCACGGGGGATCGAGACATGAATAAGTTTGCGTGCGCAACGCGCCGCCTCGTGCGGTCGACAGCAGCATGCGCCGTGGCCCTGGCCTTGACGCCAGGTGTCTGGGCGCAGGGTCATCAGAGTCATTCAGGCCATGCGGGCCAGCAAGAGGCAGCGCCGCCGGCGCCAGATGCCGCCTCCTTGCTCGAGCGTTGGCGGCGTGCCAATGAGGCGGTGGGCCAGTTTCCGCGCGGCCATGCCGATGTGCTTCGTTGGGAGCAAGCGCGTCAGCCGCAAGCGCCGGCTGCCTCGGCTGCTGCCGGTGGCGCGCTGGGCCGCGACCGGGCGGTCGAGCTGGCCTTGCGCGACGCACCGGCCTGGCTGGGCCGACCGGGCCTGAGCGCGTTCGAACAGTCTGGGCTGCGGCGCCTGGTTCGCGAGCGCTCGATTGAAGTGGAGCGCGCCTGGATCGATGCGGTCATCAGCCGGCAGGCTCTAGAGCACAGCCGTCAGGCCTTGGAGGCGGCCGAGCTCGGTGCCGAGCTGGCACGCCGCATGCGCGAAGTCGGCCACTGGAGCCGTGCCCGAGCGCTGCAGGAGGACTTGCCGCTTTGGCAAGCCCGATCGCGCCAGGTGCAGGCCGAGCGCGTGGCGGCTCAGGCACTGGGGCACTTGTGGCAGTACTTGGGCGCGACCTTGAGTCTGCAGGAGCTCGCTGCGCAGCTGCCGCGCGACTGGTCCGAGCCTTTGCCACCGCCCGGTGGCGCCCTCGATACCCTGCAGCAGCAGGCCCTGCAAGCCCATCCGCACTGGGCGATCGACGCGTTAAACGCGCAGCGCTTGATCGCGGCTGTGGGCGATGCCCAGCTGAGCCAAGCGCACCAGAGCGCCCTGCGGGCAGTGCGCGAGCGCGAACCCCTGGCGGCCGGTCAGCTCGATCCGCGGCGTGACCGGCTCAGCCACGCGCAGCACGAAGCGCTGCAAGCCAGCGCCGCGGCCGATCGCCTGGAGCGCCAGGTGCGCTCGCAGGTCGCAATGGCCCATGCCGCCTACAGCGTTGTCCACGGGCAGGCCACGACGGTTCAGACCCAGTTGCTCGAGCTGGCCCGGCAGTGGGAGCAGAAGACGCTGCTGCGCTACAACGGCATGCTCAGCAGCACCTGGCAGTTGCTCGCCAGCGCCCGAGGGCGCATCGAGGCCGTCGATGCGCTCTTGCAAGCGCGTCGCCAGGCTTGGCATGCCCACCTTGACTTGCAGGCCGTGCTCTCGGGCCTGCCCTACAGCGGCGGCCTGGCCGCTTCAGCGGCTGGGGGCCCCAGCCTTTCTTTGGCAGGACATTGATCATGGAACGCAGAGATTTTTTTCTCAAGGCGGTGGCCGGCGCATCGGCTGCGGCGGCGGTGGTCAGCCGGCCAGCGCTGGCCGGCTTGCCCGAGCCGGTGATGCGCAGCAACGCCGATACCGCCGCACCCTGGTTGCCTCCGGGCGTGACTGGCGCGGGCCGGCCTTACCGCCCGGTGGTCACGCTCAACGGCTGGAGCCTGCCTTTTCGCATGAAGGAGGGCGTCAAGGAGTTCCATCTGGTGGCCGAGCCGGTGGTGCGCGAGATGGCGCCCGGCTTTCACGTCAATATGTGGGGCTACAACGGACAGAGCCCGGACCCGACGATCGAGGTGGTCGAAGGCGATCGGGTGCGGATCTACGTGACCAACCGTCTGCCCGAGCACACCACCATCCATTGGCATGGCCAACGCCTGCCCAATGGCATGGATGGGGTCGGCGGTCTGAATCAAAAGCAGATTCCGGCCGGCAAGACCTATGTCTACGAATTCACGGCGCGTCGCCCGGGCACCTTCATGTACCACCCCATGCCGATGAAATGACGCAGATGGCCATGGGCATGATGGGCCTGTGGATCACGCACCCGCGCCAGGCGCATCCCGAGATCGCAGAGGTCGATCGCGACTACGCTTTTTTGATCAACGCCTTTGACATCGATCCGGGCAGTTACACGCCCAAGGTCAACACCATGCTCGACTTCAACATCTGGAGCTGGAACAGCCGGGTGTTCCCAGGCATCAGCCCCTTGGTGGCCCGCCTGGGCGACCGGGTGCGGGTGCGTTTTGGCAACCTGACCATGACCAACCACCCGATCCATATTCATGGCATCGAGTTCGAAGTCACCGGCACCGACGGCGGGCCGGTGCCCAAGACGGCGCGCTGGCCTGAGGTCACGACCGATGTGGCCGTGGGTCAGATGCGGCAGATCGAGTTCATCGCCGACGAACCCGGTGATTGGGCCATGCACTGCCACAAGAGCCACCACACCATGGGCGCCATGGGCCATGATGTGCCGACCCTGATCGGGGTGGACCATCGCGGTCTGGTGCAGCGCATCCAAAAGCTCATTCCCGATTACATGTTGATGGGCGAGCGGGGCATGGCTGACATGGGCGAGATGGAGATGGAGCTGCCCGAAAACACCGCCCCCATGATGACCGGCACCGGCCCTTATGGTGCCATTGAGATGGGCGGCATGTTCACCACGCTCAAGGTCAGGGCCGACCTCAAGCCCGACGACTACCGCGATCCGCCCTGGTACACGCAGCCGCCGGGAACCCAGTCGTTTGAGTACGCCGGGCCCGCGCCCGCACCCGCTCGCGCCAGCGCCCCCGCTGCAGAGCCAGCGGCCAGCGTGCGCAAACCCACCGGGCATGGCGCCCACTGAATCCACAGGAGTCCACGATGAATTCAAGCAAGACCCAACTGCTGCTGGCCAGCCTGGCTGCAGCGCTCCTTCTGGGCTCGCAAGCCCAAGCCCACACCGGCCACGGTGGCAGCAAAGCCTCCGCAGCGCAGGCCGAGCAAAAAGACTGGGGCATTGCCGGTGACCCCAAGCGGGTCGGGCGCACGATCGAGATCCGCATGGGCGATGACATGCGTTTTGTGCCGGCTCGTCTGGAGGTCAAGCTCGGCGAAACGCTGCGGCTGGTGGCGCTGAACCGGGGGCGCGTGATGCACGAGATCGTCATCGGCACACCCCAGGAGTTGCGCACCCATGCCGAGATGATGCGCAAGCATCCCAATATGGAACACGACGAGCCCTATATGGCCCACGTCAGCCCGGGCAAGAAGGGGCAGATCGTCTGGACTTTTAACCGGGCCGGCGAGTTCGAATTCGCCTGTCTGATCCCGGGTCACTTCGAGGCTGGCATGATCGGCCGCATCGTGGTTCGATAAGGAGGCCCCATGAAAAGACGTCCAGCCCTGCTGGCCCTGGCCGGTGCCCTGGTTAGCTCCTCTGTGTGGGCCCAAGCCCCCAAGCCCGCGGTCAAGCCCGCGCTCGAAGTCTGGAAAGACCCCAATTGCGGTTGCTGCCAGCTTTGGGTGGAGCATTTGCAGGCCCACGGCTTTGAGGTCAAGGTTCACGATCTGGGCAACACCGCCGTGCGCAAGCGCCTGGGCGTGCCCGAGCGCCTGGGTTCGTGCCACACTGCCAGCGTGGCCGGCTATGTGATCGAAGGGCATGTGCCGGCCGCCGACATCTTGCGACTGCTCCGGCAAAGGCCCCAGGCCCTGGGGCTGGCGGTGCCGGGCATGCCCATAGGCAGCCCCGGCATGGATGGCGAGGTCTACAAAGGCCGCCGCGACGCCTATGAGGTCTTGCTGGTGCAGCGTGATGGCAGCACCCGCACCTTTACCAAGTACCCTGGCGCCCCGGTGCAGCAGCGGGTGTCGGCCCAATCGGCCAGTGACAACGCCATCTTGCCGTGGACCCTGGCCGAGGTCAGGCGGGTCGATGCATCGGCGCGCAAGCTGTCGCTGCGGCACGAGGAGATCAAAAACCTCGACATGCCGCCGATGACCATGGTCTTTCAGGTGCGCGAGGGTGTCTCGCTCGACGGCCTGAGGGCGGGCCAGCGCATCCGCTTTCAGGCGGCGCAGGACAAGGGCGCCTACTGGGTGGTGGCCTGGCAGGCGGCGAGCGTGTAGCCCTTGCCCGCCTGAGCGGCCAAGCTCAGGCAGTTGCTTGCCAACAGGCATTTGTCAAAGGGCTCTTTCGCGCCGATCTCGATCCATTGGCCTTGGTTTGAGGCAAAATGTAGATACACGGATCTACATCAGCACGGGGTGTCACCATGGACCTGCAAATCAACCGCTGGGGCAACAGCTTGGCGTTGCGCCTTCCCGCTCAGGTGGTGCGGCAAATGGGCTTGCGTGAGGGCTCCCAGCTCAGCGCTGAGCTCACCGCCGAGGGCGAGCTCAAACTCACGCCTCAGGCGCCGCACCGTCCGGCCACCACCCGGGAGCAGCTGATCGAGCAGATTGCGCAGCTGCACCGACAGGTGCCCATCACTCCACCCGTGCCGCGCGAGGAGTGGAGCCGCTACTAAAACGCCATGGCCGGTCGTCGACAAACCCCAGCCATTGGCGAGGTCAGCGCGGCCTACCGGGTCGAGCGTTCGCCCGAGCGGGTCTATGTGGACACCAGCGTCTGGATTGCCCTGCTCGCCCGTGAAGCACCGGCCCCCGCCGTGGCCAACTGGTTGGTTCAGGCGCCCCAGTTGTGCTGCGCCGACTGGACGCGGCTCGAGTTGGCCAGCGCGATTGGCATCAAGCATCGGCGCGGTGACCTGCCCGCGTCCGCAGCGCGGGCCATCTGCGAGGTGTTTGCCAGCATGATGACCTACCAGGTGCACCAAGCCGCAGTGACCGCGCCCGATATGGAGCAGGCCTGCCTGTTGTGCCTGGACATGGACCGCGGCTTGCGCGCAGGCGACGCCTTGCATCTGGCTGTGGCGATGCGGCTGCAGTGCAGCCAGTTCTTTAGCTTCGACCACAACCTCAATCGCCACGCCCAGCAGGCGGGGCTGCAGCTGGTCGCCTTGTAGAGCGGCGTTTTCTGGCGTCCAAAGAAAAACCCCCGCTGGACTTGCATCCAGCGGGGGTTTTTGAGGCGCTTGCCAGGCCGCCGCAGCGGCCCGTCTGAAGCGTGGGGCCAATTACATGCCCATGTCGCCCATGCCACCCATACCGCCCATGCCACCGCCGGGCATGCCGCCGCCGGCCGGTGCATCGTCCTTCGGGGCTTCGGCCACCATGGCCTCGGTGGTCAGCATCAGGCTGGCCACGGAAGCGGCGTTTTGCAGCGCGGTGCGGGTCACTTTGGTGGGGTCCAGAATGCCCATCTCGATCATGTCGCCGTAGGTGTCGTTGGCGGCGTTAAAGCCGTAGTTGCCTTTGCCGGCCAGCACCGCATTGACCACCACCGAGGCTTCGCCACCGGCGTTGTAGACGATCTCGCGCAGGGGCGACTCGATGGCCTTGAGCACCAGCTTGATGCCGGCGTCTTGGTCAGGGTTGTCACCCTTGATGGTGCCAGCCGCTTGCTTGGCGCGCAGCAGGGCCACGCCGCCGCCGGCCACAATGCCTTCTTCCACAGCAGCGCGGGTGGCGTGCAGGGCATCTTCGACTCGGGCTTTCTTTTCCTTCATCTCGACTTCGGTGGCAGCGCCGACCTTGATCACGGCCACACCGCCGGCCAGCTTGGCCACGCGCTCTTGCAGCTTCTCGCGGTCGTAGTCGGAGGTGGCTTCTTCGATCTGCACGCGGATTTGCTTGACGCGTGCTTCTATGTCAGCGGCAGCGCCGGCGCCGTCGATGATGGTGGTGTTTTCCTTGCCCACTTCGATGCGCTTGGCCTGGCCCAGGTCGGCCAGGGTCACCTTCTCGAGGGTCAGGCCCACTTCTTCAGCGATGACCTTGCCGCCGGTCAGGATGGCGATGTCTTCGAGCATGGCCTTGCGACGGTCGCCAAAGCCCGGCGCCTTGACGGCGACCACTTTGAGGATGCCGCGCAGGGTGTTGACCACCAGCGTGGCCAGGGCTTCGCCCTCGACGTCTTCGGCAATGATCAGCAGCGGACGGCCGGCCTTGGCCACTTGCTCCAGGGTGGGCAGCAGGTCACGGATGTTGCTGATTTTCTTGTCGAACAGCAGCACAAAC
>JBILGP010000065.1:0-7133 GCA_044350985.1 Polaromonas sp.
CGCCTGGTGATCATCGGCCACCGCCCGCAGCGCCCGGCCCGTGGACGTTTTCTGAAAAAACAGGCTCAGCGCCATCACCAGACAGGCGGCCACCAAGGCCGCGATCAGGTCCTCTTTGTTGACCAGCAAGCCGCCTTCAAAGACGGTGTCGAAGACAAAGATCGGCTCCTTGGGCATGCCCACGTCGATCTTGTAGACGGCGCTGCCAAACATGGTTTGGCCCAGTCCGTCGAGAAAGTAGGTGATGCCCAGCGTGGCCATCAGCAGGGTCACGCCTTCCTGGTTGACCAGGTGGCGCAGCACCCAGCGCTCGACCAGGTAGGCAAAGGCCAGCATGAACAGCGCAGCCACCACAAAGGCCAGCGCATTGGCCAAAAACTTGTTGTCGATCCCGATCCAGCCGGGGATCCATTCGGAAAAGCGGGCCATGGCCAGCGCTGCGAACAGCACCATGGCGCCCTGCGCGAAATTGAAGACGCCAGAGGCTTTGAAAATGAGCACAAAGCCCAGCGCCACCAGCGAATAGAGCATGCCGGCCATCAGGCCACCAAAGAGGGTTTCGAGAAAAAAAGCCATGAATCGATCCTCAGTGTGATGTGCCCAGGTAGGCGCTGATCACTTCTTTGTTGTTGCGCACCTCCTCGGGCGTGCCGTCGCCGATTTTCTTGCCGTAGTCGAGCACCACCACGCGGTCCGAGATGTCCATCACCACGCCCATGTCGTGCTCGATGAGCACGATGGTGGTGCCAAATTCGTCGTTGACGTCGAGCACAAAGCGGCACATGTCCTGCTTTTCTTCGACGTTCATGCCGGCCATGGGCTCGTCAAGCAGGAGCACCTTGGGCTCCATGGCCAGCGCCCGACCGAGGTCCACGCGCTTTTGCAGACCATAGGGCAGCTGGCCCACTGGAGTTTTGCGAAAGGGTTGGATCTCTAGAAAGTCGATGATGTGTTCAACAAATTCCCGGTGCGCAAATTCCTCGCGCTGGGCCGGACCGATGCGCAGGGCTTGCAGCAGCAAATTGCTTTTGATCTTGAGGTTGCGCCCCGACATGATGTTGTCGAGCACACTCATGCCCTTGAAAAGCGCCAGATTTTGAAAGGTGCGGGCCACGCCCATGAGCGCCACTTGGTGGCTGTTCATGTGGCGAAAGGTCTGGCCGCGGAAAGTGATCGAGCCTTCCTGGGGCTTGTAGACGCCATTGATGCAATTGAGCATCGAGCTCTTGCCCGCGCCGTTGGGGCCGATGATGGCGCGCACCTCGTGCTCCTTGACGTCAAACGAGATGTCGGTCAGTGCCTTGACGCCGCCAAAGCTCAGGGAGATGTTCTTGACGTCCAAGATGACGTCGCCGATCTTTTTCTGGGTCATGATGTGCGCTGGGTGCGACAGGTTCAGGCAGCCGTTTTTAGGCCGCTGCTTTTACGGCGGCGAAGGTCTTGGCATCACCGAGCTTGAGCGTGGCGCTGACCTTGCCGGTGCGGCCGTCCTCGAACTTGACGACCGTCTCGATGTACTGCTCTTGCTGGCCTGCATACAGGGCGTCGACCAGCGGCTGGTATTTTTCGCCAATGAAGCCCCGGCGGACCTTGTTGGTGCGGGTGAGTTCGCCGTCGTCGGCATCGAGCTCCTTGTGCAACACCAAAAAACGGCTGATCTGCGAGCCCGCCAGCAGCTTGTCGGCGGCCAGGTCTGCATTGACCTGCTCGACGCAGCCGCGG
This sequence comes from Polaromonas sp., assembly GCA_044350985.1. Lineage (GTDB taxonomy): Bacteria > Pseudomonadota > Gammaproteobacteria > Burkholderiales > Burkholderiaceae_C > Polaromonas. The sequence continues at coordinate 1,723 of JBILGP010000065.1, forward strand.
ATCATCTCGTAGACCTCGGTCTTGCCCGCTAGGTCGGTGTAGCCGGCATAGGGCAGGTTGCGCCGCTCGGCCCAGTTGCCCACGGCGTCGAAATCGATGTTGATCATCACGCAGACTTTTTCGCGCCCATCACCCAAGGCCACCGCCTCCTTGATGAAGGGGAAGAACTTGAGCTTGTTCTCGACGTATTTGGGTGCAAACATGGCGCCGTCGTTGGCCCCGCCCTTGATCCGTCCGACGTCCTTGACCCGGTCGATGATCTTGAGATGGCCGTGGGCATCGAGAAAACCCGCGTCGCTGGTGTGATACCAACCATCGGCGGTTAGCACCTCTTGCGTGGCTTTGGGGTTTTTGTAGTAACCCTTGAGCAGGCCGGCCGACTTGACGAGGATCTCGCCGTTGTCGGCGACCTTGATCTCGACCCCTCGGATGGGCACACCCACGGTGTCGGCGCGCGCTTCGTGGTCCGGTTGCAGGCAGACGAAGACGGCTGTTTCGGTCGAGCCGTAGAGTTGCTTGAGGTTGATGCCGATGGAGCGGTAGAAGGTGAACAGGTCGGGCCCAATCGCCTCGCCGGCGGTGTAGGCCACCCGCACGCGAGAAAACCCCAGGCTGTTGCGCAGTGGGCCATACACCAGCAAGTTGCCCAGGGCGTAGAGGCAGGCATCGACCAGGCCCAGTGCTTTGCCGTCCATGCGGGCCGGGCCGACCCGCTTGGCCACATCCATGAAGGCCTTGAACAGGCTGCGTTTGATGGCGCTTGCATCTTCCATGCGAATCATCACGCTGGTGAGCATGCCCTCGAACACACGCGGCGGTGCAAAGTAGTAGGTGGGACCGACTTCCTTGAGGTCGATCGACACCGTGCTTGCATTTTCCGGGCAGTTGACCACATAGCCGCAGACCAGCCATTGGGCGTAGCTGAAGATGTTTTGGCCGATCCAGGCCGGCGGCAGGTAGGCCAGCACCTCTTCCTGGTTGCCGAGCTTGTCAAATTCGGCACCGGCCTGCGCACGATCCATCAAGGTGCTGTGGGTGTGCACCACCCCTTTGGGGTTGCCGGTCGTGCCCGAGGTGAAAAACATGGCGGCCACGTCGTCGGTCTGACCCTGCTCGACTTGTGCGCTGAAAAAACCGGGCTCCTTGGCCGCAAATGCCGCGCCGTTTTCGATCAACTGGTCAAGCGCAAGCAGACCGTTTTCTTGGTAGTTGCGCAGACCGCGCGGATCGTCGTAAATGATGTGGCTCAGCAGGGGGCACTGTTCGCGGATCTCAAGCAACTTGTCGACTTGCTCCTGGTCTTCAACGAAGGCCAGCGTCACTTCCGCATTGGTGATGGGGAACACGCATTCGGCTGCGACCGCATCTTGGTAGAGCGGCACCGGGATCGCTCCGAGCGACTGAGCCGCCAACATGGCGGCGTAAAGACGCGGCCGGTTCGCGCCGATGACCACCATGTGCTGCCCGCGTTGCAAGCCCAGGGCGTGCATGCCGCAGGCCATGCGCTCGACCATCTGCGTCAGCGCAGCCCAGCTGTGCGCTTGCCAGATGCCATATTCCTTTTCGCGCATGGCCGCGGCGCCGGGCCGCTGGGCGGCATGTTGCAGCAGTAGCTTGGGAAAAGTCGTCTGCATGGATCACCTTCTTGCTGATGCGGCCCGTCGCGTGGGTGGCCGGTCAAAGTCGCTTTTGTTGCCCAGATACTATGAGGGGCTTTGACGTTACGTTGTCGTTGCAACGACAATCGAGGGTGCGTCCCACTAGGGATTTCCCTTGGTTCGACCTGGCATCCGCAAGCCTGGCGTCAGACATGTCCTACCCATGACCATTGAACCGACCTTGCATCAGCGCCGCCGGCCTCTGACCCAGGTCGAGTTGGGCGGCATTCCTTGGCTTGACCTTTTGCTGCCGCCAGAGCGGGAGCGGGCCGTGGCCGAGCTGGTGGTCAGCCAGGCGGTTCCGGGCGACCACATTTGCCGGGTGGGGCGTGAGGTGACCTATTGGTTCGGTGTGGTCGACGGTTTGCTCAAGATGAGCAGCGACAACGCACAGGGTGAAACCATGACCTTCACCGGGCTGCCCCCTGGTGGCTGGTTCGGCGAGGGCACGGCGCTCAAGCGCGAGCCCTACCGCTACAACGTGCTCGCTCTGCGCCGCAGTCTGGTCGCTGGCTTGCCGGTAGAGACTTTTGACTGGTTGCTCGACCATTCCATCGGCTTTAACCGGTTTGTGATGCGCCAGCTCAACGAGCGACTGGCGCAGTTCATCGCAGCGCGCGAGATTGATCGCCTGAGCAACCCCGACCTGCGGGTGGCGCGCAATCTGGCAGCGCTGTTCAATCCTGCGCTGTTTCCGGGCGTGGGGCAAGTGCTGCGCATCACCCAGCAGGAGTTGGCTTATCTGGTGGGGCTGTCCCGTCAGCGGGTCAATGAGGCCCTGCGCACGCTCGAGCAGCATGCGGTGATCCGGGTCGAGTACGGCGGCCTGCGCGTGCTCGACCTGGCCCGCCTGCGCAGCGCTACATTTGCAGACTGACCCCCCTGAGCTGCGACCGATCCCCATGGCTATCCCACCCCTGCCCGCCACGCAAGCGCTCCGGCCACCTGACGGGCAAGATGAGCCGGTACGCCTGAACAAGCGCATGGCTGATCTTGGTCTGTGCTCGCGGCGGCAGGCCGACGACTGGATTGCCCGCGGCTGGGTGCATGTCGACGGCCGCGCGGCCGTGCTGGGCCAGGCGGTGTCAGCGCAGGCTCGCATCGAAGTGGATCGGCAGGCGCACGAGCGCCAGCGCCAGCAGGTGACGGTGCTGATCAACAAGCCGGTCGGGTTCGTCAGCGGCCAGGCCGAAGACGGCTACCGGCCGGCCGCCAGTTTGATCCAGCCTGCCAGCCGCTGGCGCCAGTGCGGCAGTTCCACGCGCTGGTCGCCCGAGCACTTGAAGGCACTGGCCCCAGCCGGACGTCTGGACATCGATTCGGTGGGCTTGCTTGTGCTGACGCAAGACGGGCGCGTCGCGCGCCACCTCATCGGCGAAGATTCGCAGATCGAAAAGGAGTATCTGGTGCGGGTCAGCTGGCAGGGCCGCAGCCAGGATGTGCAGTCGGTTTTCCCCGCGCAAAGCCTGCGCCTGCTGCAGCACGGCCTGAGCCTAGACGGTCGGGCGCTCAAGCAGGCCCAGGTGAGCTGGCAAAACCCGGAGCAGTTGCGATTTGTGTTGCGCGAAGGGCGCAAGCGGCAGATCCGGCGCATGTGCGAGCAAGTCGGCTTGGCCGTCACCGGGCTCAAACGCATACGCATCGGCCGGGTGTCCCTGGGGCAGCTTCCCCTGGGCCAGTGGCGCTATTTGCGGCAGGACGAGTCGTTTTGAGCCGCTCGCGCCGCCCCGCGCCGGCCTTTAGCTGCGCGGATCTTCCAGCACAAAGCGCGTGACGATCGGGTCGTCCTCGGGCAGGTGAAACGCGCGCTTGCGTTCGCGCAAGCTTGCATCGGCGGCCGTGATCCGGTCAAAGCGGCGCAGATGCTCGGTCCACGATACATCGATCACCTGCTCGATGAACCTGCCAGGCTCGCCAATATCGTGCAGCAGCGTCCATTCGAGGGCGCCCTGGCGCAAGCGGCTGCGCCGGCTTTCTTCCATCAGGGCGCGAAAAGCCGCACCCTGCCTTGGGTCGATCAGGTATTCGATGTGCACCATCACCCGGCCTTGGGGCGGGTCGCGCGCCACCGGCGGCTGCAGGGCGCGCGAGGGGGTCAGGTCTTCTTCGATGCTGATGGCGGGCAGACGCCTGCTCGTCAGCAGCAGTGCCAGCACACCAGAGGCAGCGGTCACCAGCAAACTTGTTTGCAAGCTGGTGACCGTGGCCACTTGGCCCCAGACGGCTGCGCCCAGCGCGCTGCCGCCCATGATGCCCATCTGGAACACCGACATTCCGCGCGCGCGAACCCAGTCTGGCAGCGCCATTTGTGCGGACACGCTCAGGCTGTTGGCATTGGCCAGCCAGGCCATGCCCGCCAGATACATGATGGGGGCGGCCCACCACAGGCTCGGTGTGATGGCCATCGCTGCGGTCACGCCTGCTTGTACCAAGGTTCCCAGCACCAGCAGCTTTTCGCCAGGCAGGCGCTGGCGCAGCCGCGGCAGCAACACTGCCACCGTGATCGCGCCCAGACCCATGCAGCCCAACAGCAAGGTAAAGCCGCCGGCGCCGCCGCCCAGCCCCTGGGCCAGCAGCGGCAGCAGGGCGAGCAGGCCGGTGAAATGAAAGAAGATCAGAAACACGCGCACCAGTACGCCGCGCAACTGCAAGGACTGCCGCACAAATTGCAGGCCCACCCGAATGGCACTCAGGAAAGGCTCTCGCCCCAGGGGATGAGGCCGCTGCTCGCGCCGCCAGCGCATGATGATCAAGCCCGCGGCAATCGACAAGGCGGCGTTGAGCGCGAACACCCAGGCGGTGCCGACGGCCGCGATCAGCGCCCCAGCCAGCAAGGGCCCGATGATGCGCGAGGCGTTCATTGCCACCGCGTTGAGTCCGAGCGCCTGCGGCAGCTGGGCCCGTGGCACCACCTCCGCGACGATGGCTGCAAATACCGGCCAGCGCATGGCCAGCCCGATCCCGTTTAGGAAGGTCAGCGTCAGCAGCAAGCCGGTGGTGATCAGGTCAAGGACGCAGGCCAGCCAAAGTGCACACGCGCTGGCTGCCAGCCAGAACTGTGTGGCCATGAAGTAGCGGCGGCGATCCAATATATCGGCCAAGGCCCCGCTGGGCAGGCCCAGCAGGAAGACCGGGATGGTGGCTGCGGTTTGCACCAGGGCGACCCAGATCGGTTCGGTGGTCAGAGAGGTCATCAGCCAAGCGGCCGCGACGTCGTTCATCCACATGCAGATGTTGGCGGCCAGCCATGTGAACCACAGCATTCGAAAGACGGGCGCCTTCAGTGGCGCGAAGGCCGAAGGAAGTTGCTCGGCGCCGGACGCGCCGGGGGCATGGGGCGCTCGGTTGGGTTCAGGGGGCATGGGCTCGGTGACGGTGCGCGGCTGTGTCGGCGCCTGGCCGGCAGGTCGACCAGTTTAGTCCTTGGTGGCCCGGCTCCGCGCGCTCAGCCGCTGAGCTCCTCCCAGCGCATCAGCGCTTGCATCAATTGCTCCTCCACCTCGGCGGCGCGAGCGGCCAGTGCCGCGGCTCTGGGTGGGTCGCTTGCATAAATCTCGCCGGTGCCCAGAACCTGGTCAATCGACTTTTGCTCCTGCTCCAATGCGTCGATCTGTCCGGGCAGCGCTTCCCATTCGCGCTGCTCCTTGTAGCTCAGTTTGCGTTTGCCCGGTCGTGCTGGCTCGGTCGTCGGCGCTGCTGGCCGCGCCGGCGGTGCGGCAGGTGTTGCCGCTGGGGCCGTTGAGGAGGCGGACG
>JBILGP010000066.1:0-7119 GCA_044350985.1 Polaromonas sp.
TTGAGCAGTTCGTGGGTGTAAGCCGGGCTGCGCATACGCAGCGCAGGATGCCGATCGGTTTGGGCCAGGAAATCGCTCTGCCCGGCCACGCCTCCGACGATGCACAGCCCGGCGTCGATGTCCTTCTCACTGTTGTCGATGGCGCCCGACAGCAGCAAGCGGTGCATGGCCTGGCCATACATGCCCGAGTGCACCCCGAGCCTGCGATGGCCGCTCAAGCAGTCGAGCAGCGCCGAAGGCAGGCTGCCGATGCCTACCTGAAGGCAGGCGCCATCGGGAATTCGGCCGGCCAGGTGCTGTCCGATCGTCTGCTCGGCGGCACCGGCCGGGCTCGCCGACAGCTCGGGCGGCGCGTAAGAGGTCTCCCACTGGGCGTGGATCGGTACGTCGGCGGGCCACTGACTGTCCAGCAAGCATGGCGCCTGCGCGTTGACCTCGGCGAGCACCACGCGCGCTCGCCGTGCGGCCGCCAGCGCGGCCCCGTGGCTGGCGCCGAGGTACAAGCGCCCCTGCGGGTCCCGGCTCAAGGACACCAGCACCACATCGACCGGCCAGAGCGCTTGCGCGTACGCCTGCTCGTAGGCGCTGTAGGTCAGCGTGCTCAGGCCAAAAGAGCGCTTGCTGGCCACCACCGAACCGCTTCCCATGGCGCCCAGGCCCTGGAGTTGCCAGCCTTCAGGTGCTTCGCTCATGTCGGGGCTGAAGGCCACGCCGAGCATCACGCTCAGCGGTATCGCCGGCCGGTGCTGGAGCAGCGACTGCTGCAAGGCCCTGGGCTGGCTCGACATGTGCGAACACACGACGCGGTCACCCGGACGCAGCCATCGCTGCCAGTCAATCTCAAGGCTGGGCGGCGACATGCTGGGCGAAATGCCGGGCGATTTGTGCACGGGTGGCGACCCAGATGCCAGCGCCCTGGCCGTTGAGGTCCTGCACATGGTTGAGAAACTTTTCCAGCGCCCAAATTCGTCCGGGACGGCCAATGATGCGCAGATGCAAGCCCAAGGACATCATGTTGACCTCATGCTCTCCTTCTTTGAGCGACCACTGCAGGTTGTCGAGCGCGTACTTGAGCCATTGGTCGGGTGTGTAAGAGGGCTCTGCCCACATCTTCATGTCGTTGTTGTCCACCTGGTAGGGCATCACCACAATCGGTCGACCGTGGCTGCAGTCCCAGGACGGCTCGTCATCGCCGTAGTCGTCCATGTGATAGAGAAAGCCTTCTTCGGCCAGCAAGCGCCGGGTGTTGTCGGTCAGCAAATAGCGTGACAGCCAGCCCTGTGGGCGCTGGCCCGTGGTGCGCTCGAGCGACTCGACCGCTTGCCGGATATAGCCCCGCTCCTGCTCCTCGTTCATCTGGAACTGGTGGGCCCAGCGATAGCCGTGAGAGGTGACCTCATGGTGGGCCTGGCGCCTGATCTCGGCGGCCAGCTCGGGCGCGCGCTCAAGTGCCAGGGCGCAGGCGGTGAAGGTCACGGGCAGCTGGTGTTGCTCGAGCAGGCGCATCACCCGCGGGCCACCGCGCGTCAGGCCATAGCGGTAGTTGGACTCGTTGCCATAGTTGCGAACCGCGCGCTTGAGCGCGATGCCCATCTCGTCGACCGGCTCGGGGTACTTGTCCCCGTCCATGATGTTGGCCTCGGCGCCCTCTTCAATGTTGACCACGATGGACAGGGCCAGGCGTGCTCCATCGGGCCACGTATAGGGCTTGGGGCTTTTCTCATAGCGCATGACAGCTCCTTGGTGAAAACAGTCCTTGCAAAGTTGTACGGACATATTATCATTTTGGAATCAGACGACCGAGCCTGCTGGGGCCCGGATATCTACGGAATCATCTATGCCTGCTGTTTCACTGGAGTTTCGCGGCCCCGTTGCTTGTCTGAGCATCGACCACGCGCAAAGGCGCAATGCCTTTACGCGGTCCATGTGGCGCAGCATCCCGGCCTTGATGGAGCAAATCTCAAACCGAGCATCGGCGCGGGTGGTGTGCTTGCAAAGCGCCGTGCCGGGCGCGTTTGCCGCTGGCGCTGACATTTCCGAGTTCGAGCAGATCTACGGTCACCCGCAATTGGCTCTGGAGGCCACCTTGGAAATCCAGCGCGCCATCGATGCCCTCGAAAAATGCTCGCTGCCCACGCTTGCGGCCATCGACGGGCCCTGCGTCGGTGGCGGTGTGGCTTTGGCGGTGGCCTGCGATTTCCGTCTGAGCAGCGACAGGGCGCGATTTGCGGTCACCCCGGCGCGGCTGGGCCTGTCCTACCACCCCGATGACCTGCGCCGGCTGGTGCTGGCCTGCGGCCATGCCGCGGCCAGTGAACTGCTCTACACCGGGCAGCTGTGGGATGCCCAGCGCGCTTTGGCGGTGGGCTTGGTCAGCCAGGTGCTCGAGCTCGAAAGCTTTCAAAGCGGCGTGGACCGTGTCTTGCAGGCCATGGCGCAAAACTCGCTCGAATCGCTGCGGGCGATCAAACGCGGCTTGCGCGCCGTGCAGTCGCGCCAGGACGAGGCCTGGGGCCAGGCCGAGCAGGAATTCATTGACTTGTTTCAATCCCCAGACTTTCGAGAAGGGCGCGATGCGTTTTTGCAAAAACGACCGGCGCTTTTCCCCTCTCACATTTCGGAGGCGTGAGCATGAGCGACAGCCCAAACGGGGTTCGTGACCCGATCGAGTCCTTCCTCGACCTGATTGAAAACACGCGCTATGAGGACCTTCCTGAAGAAGCGGTGGCTGCGGCCACGGTGTTCTTCATGGACACCGTGGGCGTGGCCTGCGCGGGGCGCTTGGCCCCTGGCCTTGAGGCCTTGATCCAGGGCTCCCAAGCCTGGGTTGGGCAGGTTGAGCGCGGGCCGCACCTGTGGAACAGTGAGCGCGCCAGCACCGAGCCGGTGGCCGCTTTGGTCAATGGCTACCAGTGCCACGCGCTGGAGTACGACTGCGTCTATGAGCCCGGTGTGATCTTGCCGGCGGCGCCGATTTTTGCCGCCCTGATGGTGCGCGCGCAAACCTTGGCGCAAGCCGGGCGGGCGCCCAGTGGCGCCGAATTGATCCATGCCTTTACCGTTGCGGTGGAAGTCTCCACGACGCTGGGCGCTGCCACGCGCAGCGGCATGTTTTTCTTCAGGCCCTCGACCACGGGCACCTTTGCGGCCTTGGCTGCCATTGCCTGCCTGGACCCATTGCCCCGTGATCAACTGCGCTACGCCTTTGGCATCGCCTACTCGCAAATGTGCGGCCCCATGCAAGCCCACGAAGAGGGCTCCATGATGCTGGCCATGCAGATGGGCTTTGCGGCGCGAAATGCGATCCAGGCCCACGACATGGCGCGCATGGGCCTGACCGCGCCGGTGCAACTGCTCGCTGGGCGCTTTGGCTTTTTCCATAACTTTGAGCACGGCGGCGACATCGAGCAGGCCCTGCAAGAGATGGCCAAGCCTTGGAAGGTCACGCGCCTTTCGCACAAGCCCTTTCCGAGCGGGCGGGTCACCCACGGGGTGATCCATGCCATGCGACAGCTGCGCAAGTCGCTGGCCATCGGCCCTGACAACGCCCTCGACAAGATCCGCGCCATCGAGGTGAGCCTGCCCCCGCTGGGCATGCGGCTGGTCGGGCGGCCCATGATCCATCATCCGCCCGCCAACTACGCGCGTCTGTGCATCCCTTTCGTGGCCGCCGCCGAGGTGTTTTTTGGCTCGGTCGACCCGTCGACCTTCTCCTCGGCGCATCTGCAGCACGAGGGGGTTGAGGCCCTGGCCCTGCGGGTACACACGCAGCAGTTCGAGCACCCCAATCCGAACGCGTTTTATCCCCAGAAGATCAAGATCGTGCTCGGCGATGGCTCTGAGATTTCTCAGGACATCCCGCATGCATGGGGGCATCCCGACATGCCCTTGACGGCCGAGGAGCGGGAAGACAAGTTTCGCCTGTGCTGGCGGCTCAAGTATCCCCGCGATGCAGCCCACGAGCAGCAGCTCGAGCACATGCTGGCCTGGCTCAATCGGCTGCCCGAGCAAAGCGACACCGCCCCCCTGTACGCGCTGCTGGCCTCCAAGGCTTGAGCCGCACGCTGCTGCGGCCCACCAGCGCTTATCCGCGGGCCTGCAGCGTCTTGGGCTGCGGGTAAGCCTGGACCGCCAGGCGGGTGGCCAGCAGCACCAAGAGCAGGCCTGCCAGGTGCCATACCGTGAGCACCTCGTCCAGCAAAAGCGCCGAAAAGCCCATGCCGAAGATGGGCAGCCAGTAGAAAAAGGAGGCAGCTCTGGCCACACCCACGCGGGCAATCGAGCGGTACCAACCGACGTTGGACAGCGCCGTGCCCAGCACCGCCGAGTAGGCGATGCACAGCACCACAAAGGGGTCTTGCAGCTGCTCCATGACGTCGCCCGCGCCGCCTCGCACCAGCATGTGCAGGCACAGCATGAGCGCGCCGCTGCAGTAAACCACAAAGCCCACAGTCAGCGCATCCACTTCGGGCCCGACCCGTTGAACGATCAAGCCCCCGGCGACAAAGCCCAGCAGCCCCAACAGCAAATACAGCTCGCCGACGCCGGCAAACTGCAGGGACGCGCCCGGGGACATCACCGTGGCCAGCGCCACACCGGCCAGGCCCAAAGCGGCACTGGCGACCATGCGCGCCGGTATGCGCTCCTTGAAGGCCAGCGCCCCGCCCAACAGGGACAGCAGGGGCGTCAGCCCCATGATCAGCGAGCCGTTGGTGCCTGTGGCATGCACCATGCCGCTGATAAAACAAAACTGGTTGAAGTAAACGAGAAAAAATCCCGCCAACACCAACCAGCCCCACTGCTTGAGCTCAAGACGCGGCCACTGCCGCTTCATCAGGGCCAAGACCACGGTCAGCACCAGCGCAGACAGCGCCATGCGAAGGCCGCCCGTCCACGCCACGTCCAGCCGGGACGCCAGCACCCTGACCGTGGGGATGTTCAGTCCCCAGGCCATCATGATGAAGATCAGCAGCGTGTAGGTTCGCCCGGGCTGCTGATGCGAAGGGCTCACTCCTGCCTAAGGGAAACCTGCGATCAGTTGGCCTTGGCCGTCAGGTTGACGACTTTGCCCACGCTGTTGTTCCAGTTGTTCACGCATTCCGCGCCGCAGCGGCCCGCCCAGCGTGGCAGCACTTGGTTGAGCAGAGCCTGCCGGCGCAGTTCGACGTCGCCAGGGCTCACCGGCACCAGCGTCATCTTGGCGGCTGGGCCTTCGGGGCAGGTACCGCCGGTGTTGCACGCGATCCCGATGTCGTTTTCACGGATGTTTTGCTCAAAGATGGCCCGCTCGAGCTTGCCGAACTCGGTCTGCAAGGTCTTTTGCGTCGCCGCATCGAGCTTGCGCCAAGAGCTCAGGTTGATCGCCGACATGCCGGCGCCCCAGTTGATTGGCAGGGGATACAGGAAGCGGGCCCCGTCGAACCATTTGGCTTTGTAGCCGCCCAGCGTGCCGGTGATGGCGCAGTCGATCACGCCCTTTTGGAGCGCTTGCTGAACCTCACCGAAGGCCATGCTGATGCCCGAGGCACCGAAAAAGGACACAAAGTCGGCCTGCGAGGCGCCGCCGGTTCGGATCTTGCGGCCCTTGAGGTCAGACAGGCTCTTCATCTCGTTGCGGCAAAACAGCACCTGTGCCTGAAACGAGAACATGCCCATGGGTTTGACCTTGAGCTGCTGCTCGTAGTAGCGCTCGAGATGCGGGCGAAACGCTTGGGTGACGGACCAGAAGGTTTGAATATCGGGCGAGACACCGGCCAGATCGGTGGCATCGTTGATGGCGTTGTCCCCGGCCACAAAACCCAGTTGCGTGGTGCCCACGTCGAACATGCCCTGCGAGAGCATCTTGTAGACCTCGGGACCCTTGAGGCCCATTTCATTCCATGGCTTGATGGCGGCGGTGAGGGCGCCGTTGGTCGCCGCCGTGATGTCCTTGGTCCAGAAGGGCCGCTCCATGTCCTGAAACTGGGTGGTGATACCCAAATTTCCAACCACCTGGAAATTGATCTTCGCCGGTGCTTGGGCCTGAGCCAGTCCCGCGGCGCCCAGCCCGATCGCGGCCACCGCCGCCAGCATGTGTTGTCTAAACTTCATCACGATCTCCTTGAGGTTGGGAAATGAGCCGATCAGGCCCGGTTTGCAGCAAAAACGGAAGGCAGCCACATTGCAAGGCTGGGAAAGGCGATCAGCAGGGCAATCATGATCAGCATCAGGCCCACAAAGGGCAGTGACCCGACCACGACGTCACGGAAGGGCCCGCCCTTGCGCACCGACTGCACGACAAACAGGTTCATGCCGATGGGCGGCGTGATCAAGGCGGCCTCAATGAGGATCACGAACACCACGCCGAACCAGACGGGGTCATAGCCCAGGTGCTTGATGATGGGCACCACCAAGGGGGTGGTGGCGATCATCAGCGTCAGCGACTCGACAAAGCAGCCCAACACCAGGTAGAGCAGCACGATGCACAGCAGCACCGAAAGCGGCTCCCATGACAGTTCGGCCACCCATTTGACGGCCGAATCGGTGAGCCCGATCGTCGAGAGCACAAAGTTCAGAAAGTAGGCCGCGATCACAATGGCCATGACCATGGCGGTGGTGCGCACCGTGCCTTCAAAGGAGCGCAGCAGCATGTCGAGCGTGAGCCGCCGGCGGGCTATCACCAGAGCCAGTGTGCCCATGACGCCCAGTGCCGAGGCCTCGGTGGCCGTTGCGATGCCGGCGTAGATGGAGCCCACCACCAAAAAGAAAAGCAGCAGCGGCGGCACCAAATGCTTGAGGGCCGAGATCCGATCGGACCAACTGGCCTGGCGCCGGTGCGGAGCCAGGCCAGGGTTGAGCACACAGGCCAGGAAGACATACACCGAGAAAATCAGCGCCAGCATGATGCCGGGGATGAGCGCTGCCAGGTACAGATCGGAGACGGCGGTTTCGGACATGGCCCCATACAAGACCATGTTGATGCTCGGCGGAATCAAGATGCCCAGCGTTCCTCCCGCGGCGATGGTGCCCAGGAAGATGCTGGGCCGGTAGCCGAAGCGGTTCATGTTGGGGATCGAGACGGTGCCGATCGTTGCGGCCGTGGCAATGCTCGAGCCCGAGGTGGCGGCAAACACGGCGCAG
>JBILGP010000067.1:0-7104 GCA_044350985.1 Polaromonas sp.
GTTGCCGTCACCGGCGTTTCGGGCTCAGGCAAATCCACGCTGGCGCGTGACGTGCTGCTGGCCAATGTGCAAGTGGCCGTCGCCCAGCGCTCTACCGCAGCCGGCCGCAAGGCTGACGAGGCCGGCAAGCACCCAGCCTGGAGCGGCTGCACCAGCGTGAGCGGCTACCAGACCATCGACCGCGTTCTAGAAGTCGACCAGACGCCCATCGGCAAAACCCCCCGCTCCTGCCCGGCCACCTACATTGGCTTTTGGGACACCATCCGCAAGCTCTTTGCCGACACCCTCGAAGCCAAGGCGCGCGGCTACGCCCCCGGGCGCTTTTCGTTCAACACCGGCGAAGGCCGCTGCCCCACCTGCGAAGGCGCGGGCGTGCGCACCATCGGCATGAGCTTTTTGCCCGACGTCAAAGTGATGTGCGAAACCTGCCACGGCGCGCGCTTCAACCCCGAGACCCTGGCTGTGACCTGGCGCGGCAAAAGCATCGGCGAGGTGCTGCGCATGGAAGTTGACGAGGCGGTGGAGTTCTTTGCCTCCATGCCTCACATCAGCCACCCGCTGCAACTGCTCAAAGACGTGGGCCTGGGCTACCTCACGCTGGGCCAGCCCTCGCCCACGCTCTCAGGCGGCGAGGCGCAGCGCATCAAGCTGGTGACCGAACTGAGCAAAGTGCGAGACGACATCACAAGGCGAGGCCAAAAGGCGCCGCACACGCTCTACGTGCTTGACGAGCCCACCGTGGGCCTGCACATGGCCGACGTCGAAAAACTCATCCGCGTGCTGCACCGCCTGGTCGATGCCGGCCACAGCGTGGTCGTCATCGAACACGACCTCGACCTGATTGCCGAAGCCGACTGGGTGGTCGACCTGGGACCAGGCGGGGGTGATGCAGGCGGGCGCATCGTCGCAGCCAGCCCGCCTGATGAACTGGTGAGGCTCAAGACGGCGACGGGGGTGGCCTTGGGGCCGGTGTTGGCGCGGGGGTGAGGGCTTAGGGCTTGATGCGCCTCTCCGCTTGCTGGTACACCGTGTCGTGGTCGCGCCGCCCGATCGCGATCACGAAAACCATCACCCGATGATCGATCACTTCATAGACCAGGCGGTAGCCGGTGTCTCGCAGCTTGATCTTGTAGGTGTTTTTGAGCTCCCCGCGCAGCTTTGCCGAGGGAACATGGGGTGCTTGCAGGCGCTTGGTCAGTTGTTTCTTGAATAGCAATTGGACAGAGTTGTCCAGCCTGCGCCATTCCTTCAGCGCGGCTTCGTGGAACTCCAGCTCATAGGTCTTCAAGCGCCACCTTGACCCGCTTGCCGCCTTGGCGCTGCTTGACGATCTGCGTCAGCTCCGCGTCTTCCAGGCGCTCCAGCAAAGCCTCATAAGCCCGGGCTGACAACAAGTAAGCCGCAGGCTTGTTGTGGTTGAGCACGGCAATGGGTGAGTCGCCCGCATCCTGCAGGATGGCACTGGGATTGCGCCGCAGATCGGTCATGCTGATGGTGGTGCTGGCGTAGATGGAGTGGGTGGTGGTCATGCCGATTCAGTGCTTTATATGGTGCTTTATTCTGTGCATTTTGGGGGAGGCGTGTCCGTTTTGTCAATGCGTTTCCACTTGGGCTTGGGCCGGTTTCGGCGCGGGGTGAGGCGTCAGGCACCTGGGCGGCCCAGCCGCTTTCATGCGGCGGGTTTGCGCAAGCCACGCCAAAACGCTCGGCCAGTGCAACCAGGCGCTCGTCCAGCGTCCACAGCAGCGCCCCTGGCGTGATGCGCATTGAGGCCAGCAAGCCCATGTCCACCACGCCGCAACCCAGTCCATACAGCCGTTCCTGCTCCACAAAAACCGCAAGCTCCTGTACCCGCAGAAAGGTGCGAAACACCTCGCGGGAAAGGTCGGCCCTGTCCATGCCCGGGTCGGCCGTCTCCAGAGCCCGCTCATCCAAAGCGTCGTCGATCGTGATGGTGGTGCGGATGGAATACTCCGAGAACGGAGCCCGCATCACGAGTGATGCGGGTGCGCAGCTCATTGATGCGCCGTCCCGCGTACAGAGGGAAAGCCGCAAAAAAGCTCAAGTCCTGAGCGACAAGTGCGCCTGCAAGGCTAGCCAAACCCGTTCCAGGGGCAGCTCATCCAAACAGCGTGCGTGGCTTTGCGCATGCTTATCGCAGCCTTGGTGAAAGCAGGGCACACAATCTTGCTCGTTTTGCAAAAGCGTCACGCAACCTTGTTGCTGCAAGGGGCCGCGCGCCTGCCAATGCACTTGTGAAAGGCCTGAAGACCAAGGTCCCCAAACGGTGGGGTTGGTGGGGCCGAACAGGGCGACCGTCGGCACGTTCAAGCTGGCAGCCAAATGGGTGACTGAAGTATCGATGCCCACAAAAGCCCGTGCTTTCAAGAGCAGGGCGGACACCTGCGGCCATCGCAACAGGCCATCCATGCGCCACACATTTAAGCCCTCAAACAAATGATCGAGATAGGCCTTTTCAGTGGCACCGGGGCCTCCGGTGCAGGCCACTGCAAAACCTTGCTGCTGCAGACGTTTGATCAAGGCTCGCCAACCCATTTTGTGCCAGTTTTTATACGGGGCGGATCCCGCGGCGTGCACTACCACATAGGGCGCTGGCGGCAGCTCAAAGCCTTGAAAGTCAGCTTGCGGGGGCACGATATGCGGCAACGTGTCCCCCAGATCCCCCTCGGCTGGAAAAAGTTGCAGTAAGTGCATGACCATTAATGCTTTATGGCCCGCTTGTCGTGCCGCCACTTTGGTCAGCAAACGATCACGCAGGCTGCCCACTTGTGGCCCAGAGCTAAAGCCATAAGCGCGGGGCGCTGCAGCCCGGGCCAGCAGCGTCTCGCGGTCACTGCCCTGGGTTGAAAACGCTAGGTCATAGCGTTGAAAAACTTGCTTCAGCATTTGCCATGAGGCTAGGGTGCCCGCGCCAACTGGCAGGCTGAAGACCTGATGGGCTACCGGGTTGTTTTGCAAAACGCCCTCGGTGCCGGCATTTACCACCCAATCCAGTTGTACCTCGGGCCAGCGGCGTTGCAAGTGCTCAGCCAAGGGCGTAGCCAAGAGCACATCGCCGATGGAACGCATGGCCATGATCAGAATGCGGCGGGGGGGAGGAACTGGAGTGGAGTGCAAGAAAATTGGGGTCAAAAAATTGGGGTCAGAGTCAAATTCTTAGGCGCCTTGCTTTCGACCTCAAGCCAACCGCCTCAGTGCCGTCACCTCAATCTCAATCTTTATCCGTGGATCAGCCAGCCCTGCCGAAATCATCATCGCCGCAGGCCGCACGGCGCCGAAGTATTTGCGCAGCACGGGCCAGCAGTCTTTGAACGCATTTCCATCGGGCAACACATAGGTGACCCTTACGACATCGGCCAGGCTGGAGCCGGCTCGCGCTAATGCAGACTCAATGTTCTTCAGGCATTGCTCGGTTTGCTCCGCGATGTCGTCAGAAATCGTCATGGTCGAATAGTCAAAGCCGGTGGTGCCAGAAACGAAGATCCAGGCGCCTTGAGCAACCGCCCGACTGTAGCCGATGTCGGCTTCGAAGGTAGAGCCCGAACTGATGAGTGAACGTGTCATGGGGGCGATGGCTCAGGCGCCTGATTGCGGCTGTTTGATTTATTTGCAGCAGTCAGCTTAAGTTAAACGCCCGGCACTAATCGTGAAGAAAAGTGGCGGCGGCCCTGTGTTTTGCACGCTCGGATTGGTGAGGCGCTGTGGGCCAAGCGGTGGGCGCTGCAGTGGCCGACGCGAATGCCGGCTCAAACGCAGGCCAGGGGGTGCGTTTGGGGGTGGCGAAACAGGTGGCCTCGGGGCGGGTGTTGACACACCAGTACCCTGTTTGAAAAAACCAAGTAGGTTAAAGTTCGGCGGCGGAAAAAGACACACCGCACTGCCAACTGCAGGTCGTCAAGAGCCTGATCGAGCGCGGCCAGGTTCGGGCCACTGCCAGTGCCTTCATTGGCGTGCGCGAGCTGGGCATCAATGACTTGGCCGGGATGTGTGCCGTGGTGATGTCCCTGACCCCCCCGCCATTTCTACAAGAGCATGACCACCCATGCCGACCATCGCATTTGGCAAGACGTGTACCGCGCCCGCACCGCTCATGGTGACGAGGTCTACCTCAAGCTGACGGTGATCGACGATGTTTTGATTGTTTCGTTCAAGGAGCTGTGACCATGAAATGCCCAAGCTGTGGAGCGGCCAAGTTGATTCGCGACACCCGCGATATGCCCTATGTTTACAAAGGTGAGTCAACGACGATTGCCGGCGTCGTGGGCGATTTTTGTTCGGCGTGCGGCGAGGTGGTGCTCGACCGCGAACACGGCGACCGCTACAGCGAACGGGTGGGCGCGTTTCAGCGCCAGGTGAATGCCGCCTACGTCGACCCGGCCTTTATCGCCAAGGTGCGCAAGAAGCTCGACCTGGATCAGCGCGAAGCCGCCGAAGTTTTTGGGGGCGGAGTGAACGCCTTTTCGCGCTACGAGAATGGCAAGACCAAGCCGCCTCTGGCCTTGGTCAAACTGCTCAAGGTGCTGGACCGGCATCCGGAGTTGCTCAAGGAGGTCAGGGCTTCCTGAGGGCCAAGGCCGGCGGTGCAGTGATAAGGGCTTGCTGATCTCGGTGTTGCCTCAGACGCCCTCGCACCCTTGCTTCGACTGCCCCCGCCCAGGCCAGGCATGCTCACGAGTGGGATCGGCTTATCTGTGATCAGCTTGGCAGCCTAGCTGAATGCCATCCATTGCGTTGTCAAAACTTGTCGCGCAACGAGCGACGGTGCGGATTTCCAGACCACAATCCGCGCAGGGCAATCCACTCGTCACAGCATGACCCCCAGAAATCGCCGCATCCTTCAAGCCGTTTTGTACGAGGTGGTTGCCGTCGCGGTCGTTGGTCCTGTGCTGAGCGTGGCCTTTGACAAGCCTGCGGCCTCCACCCTGGCGCTTGCGGTGGTTCTGTCGATGATTGCGCTGACATGGAACTACGCGTTCAACTGGCTGTTTGAGCGCTGGGAGTCGCGCCAGTCGGTCGGTGGCCGGTCTTTTGCGAGGCGGTTGGCGCATGGGGTCGGCTTCGAAGGCGGGCTGACTGTCTTGTTGATTCCGGTGATGTCGCTGTGGCTGAACATCTCGCCCCTGGAAGCTTTCCTGGCCAACCTGGGCCTGCTGGTCTTCTTCTTTGTTTACGCGATTGCGTTCACCTGGGCGTTTGACCGGGTGTTTGGCCTGCCTGCGTCGGCGCTCGGGCGCGGCGAGGGTTGACTGCTCGCAGCGCGCACGCCGTAGCAGGCCGCTCAGGCCTTCGCCCGCACCAAGGGCTACAAGGCCGCAACTTTGAACATCAGGCCTAGCTTGCAGTCATTTATAGTTAAATTTGAAGGTTTATTCTGAAAAGATAATTTCTCAAATATTCATATAAACTGCCCCGATGGATCCCATCCGAAACCCTTTTTCCCCCGGCGCCGGCACGCCCCCTCCCGAACTGGCCGGCCGCAATGAGCTGCGCGAGTCTCTGCGCATTGCGCTGGAGCGCGCCCGGATCGGTCGCCCGGCCAAGAGCGCCATGCTGGTCGGGCTGCGCGGCGTGGGCAAGACGGTGCTGTTGGACCGCATCCGTATGGATGCGGAGGCGTCAGGCATCCACACGGTGCGCATCGAGGCGCCCGAAGGGCGTTCGCTGCCCGCGCTGCTCGCGCCCCAGTTACGCCAGGCTCTGCTGCGCCTGAGCCAGATCGCAGCCGCGAAGGATTACGCGGTGCGCGGTTTGCGTGCGCTGGCCGGTTTTGCGCGCAAGCTCAAGGTAACGTTCCGCGACATCGAGGTCGGCATCGACTACGAACCCGAACCGGGACTGGCCGACAACGGCGACCTGGAGCACGACCTGCAAGCACTGTTCGAGCAGGTGGGCTTGGCTGCCAAGTCAGCCCAAACGGCTTTGGCCCTCTTCATCGACGAGTTGCAGTACGTGGAGGAGGCGCAACTGGCCGCACTGATTACGGCCATTCATCGGACCGAGCAGCGCCAGTTGCCCGTCGTGCTGGTCGGCGCCGGACTGCCCCAGCTGCGCGGACAGATGGGCAACGCCAAGTCGTATGCCGAGCGCCTGTTTGACTTTCCTTTCATTGGCCCCCTGCCTGCTGCGGCTGCGCGCCAGGCCATCGTCAAGCCCCTGGAGGACGAGGGCGTTGCCATCACCGAGCGGGCACTGAGCGACATTTTGCAGGTCACCCAGGGCTATGCCTATTTCCTGCAGCAGTGGGGCAGCCATACCTGGTTGGCGGCGCAGACATCACCCATCGATGTGGAAGCGGTGAGCGCCGCATCCGTCACGGCCGTGGCGGCGCTTGACGAAAGCTTTTTCCGCGTGCGCTTCGATCGCCTCACGCCCAAGGAGAAAAAATACCTGCGCGCCATGGCCGAGTTGGGCGTGGGGCCTCACCGGTCGGGCGACATTGCCAGCTGCTTCGACGCATCCGTGTCTTCATTGGCCCCCACGCGCAGTTCCCTGATCACCAAGGGCATGGTGTGGAGTCCCAATCATGGCGACACTGCTTTTACGGTGCCCATGTTCGACGAGTTCATGAAGCGGATCATGCCTGGGGACGACTGGCGCTGAGTCCGGCTCACGCCTTGGCCCGCACCAAAGGCCACAAGGCCCACACCCCCAGCGCTGGGCCCGGCGCCAGCCCCACCAGCAGCCAGCCCAGCGGCACATGAGGCGTGAGGGCCACAAACAGCAAGATGCTGGCAATGCTGATCGCAAAGCCGATGCTGTTGGTCAGGGTCAGCACGCTGCCCACGGCTTGTGGCGGTGCGTTGCGCGCCGTCAGCGTCGAGAACTGGGGTGAGTCGCCGGCCACGGTGATGCCCCACAGCAGCAGCCAGGCGTAGAAGACGCCAGTGGGCGCGCTCAGGAGCCAGGGCGCGGCCAGGCAACACAGGCCGCTGGTGGCCAGCTGCACACCGGCCACGCGGGCGCTGCCCCAGCGGCGTGCGGCATGACCGCCCACGGCGCAGCCGAGCGCGCCGCTGCCCAGGATGATGAAGGCCGCCCACGAGAGCTGCACGCCTTCGAGCCGCGTGGCCAGAATCAGCGGCA
>JBILGP010000068.1:0-7068 GCA_044350985.1 Polaromonas sp.
AGGGAGAAGAAAAATTTCCACGGTCTGCGATGCCGTGCCCCCCGTTGCCCGTGGCGGGGGAATGAGCAACAGCATGCAGACCTTAAACCAGTGACACGTGGCCTGTTCTTTAGGGAGTTTAGAAAATGGCAAAAGAGAAATTCGCGCGGACCAAACCGCACGTCAACGTGGGCACGATTGGCCACGTCGATCATGGCAAGACCACGCTGACGGCGGCCATCACCACCATCTTGGCTGCCAAGTTTGGTGGCGAGGCCAAGGCCTACGACCAAATTGATGCTGCTCCCGAAGAAAAGGCTCGCGGCATCACGATCAACACCGCTCACGTCGAGTACGAGACGGCCAACCGCCACTACGCGCACGTGGACTGCCCTGGCCACGCCGACTATGTCAAGAACATGATCACGGGCGCAGCGCAGATGGACGGCGCTATTTTGGTGTGCTCGGCCGCTGACGGCCCCATGCCCCAGACCCGCGAGCACATCCTGCTGGCCCGCCAGGTGGGTGTGCCTTACATCATCGTGTTCCTTAACAAGTGCGATATGGTCGACGACGCCGAGCTGCTCGAGCTCGTCGAGATGGAAGTGCGCGAGCTGCTGAGCAAGTACGACTTCCCCGGCGACGACACCCCCATCGTCCATGGTTCGGCCAAGCTGGCCATGGAAGGTGACAAGGGCCCCTTGGGCGAGCAGGCCATCCTCAAGCTGGCCGATGCGCTCGACAGCTACATTCCCACGCCTGAGCGTGCGGTGGACGGCACCTTTTTGATGCCTGTGGAAGACGTGTTCTCGATTTCCGGTCGCGGCACGGTGGTCACTGGCCGTATTGAGCGCGGCGTGATCAAGGTGGGCGAGGAGATCGAGATTGTCGGCATCTCTGACACCCAAAAGACCACCTGCACGGGCGTGGAGATGTTCAGGAAGCTGCTCGACCAAGGTCAGGCGGGCGACAACGTCGGCATTTTGCTGCGCGGCACCAAGCGCGAGGAAGTGCAGCGCGGCCAGGTGCTGTGCAAGCCCGGCTCGATCAAGCCGCACACGCACTTTACCGGCGAGATCTACGTGCTGTCCAAGGAAGAGGGCGGCCGTCACACGCCGTTTTTCAACAACTACCGCCCGCAGTTTTACTTCCGCACGACGGACGTGACGGGTGCCATTGAGCTGCCCGAGGGCAAAGAGATGGTGATGCCGGGTGACAACGTGTCGATCACGGTCAAGCTGATTGCACCGATCGCCATGGAAGAGGGTTTGCGCTTTGCGATCCGCGAGGGCGGTCGCACCGTCGGCGCCGGCGTCGTGGCCAAGATCCACGCTTGATTCCCCGTCTCCATTCACCAGGAATCAATCATGGCCAACAAGCAAAAAATTCGTATTCGCCTCAAGGCGTTTGATTACAAGCTGATCGACCAGTCGGCTGCCGAGATCGTCGATACCGCCAAGCGCACCGGCGCCATCGTCAAGGGCCCGGTGCCCCTGCCGACCCGCATGAAGCGCTTTGACATCCTGCGCTCGCCCCACGTCAACAAGACCAGCCGCGACCAGCTCGAGATTCGCACCCATCAGCGCCTCATGGACATCGTCGAGCCGACCGACAAGACGGTCGATGCCTTGATGAAGCTCGACCTGCCTGCTGGCGTGGACGTGGAGATCAAGCTGCAGTAAAGCGCAGCTGTCCCCTGCGGCATATTTGGCCGGCCGGTCCTTCGTGACCTGCCGACCAAGTCCAGGGGCAGAACGGATTGGGCATTTTTGGCCGGATGCTTGCGTCAGGCTGGGCGATGGCCTATACTCGAGAGCTTTTCCGCTTTTGGCGGTCAAGATGGATCAACCCTCTTTCGCAATTTCCAACGCAGAAGCCAATTGAAGCGGCTGCGGCGAAAGCAACGGAGTAACAACATGAGTCTGAGCAAGTCCCTGGGCTTGCTGGGCCGCAAGGTGGGCATGATGCGCCTGTTCACCGATGATGGGGACGCTGTTCCTGTCACGGTGGTGGATGTGTCGAACAACCGTGTGACCCAGGTCAAAACCCAAGCCACTGACGGCTACGATGCTTTGCAGGTGACCTTCGGCGCCCGCAAAGCCTCGCGCGTGAGCAAGCCGCAGGCCGGACACCTGGCCAAGGCCGGCGTGCAATCTGGCGAAATCCTCAAAGAATTCCGCGTCACTGCTGATCTGGCTGGCAAGTATGCTGCCGGTGCGGTGGTGCCTGCTGCCGATGTGTTTGCCGTGGGCCAGCAGGTCGACGTGCAGGGCACCTCGATCGGTAAGGGCTATGCCGGCACGATCAAGCGCCACAACATGGCCTCGCAGCGCGCCTCGCACGGTAACAGCCGCTCGCACAACGTGCCCGGCTCCATTGGTATGGCGCAAGACCCTGGCCGCGTCTTCCCTGGCAAACGGATGACGGGTCACTTGGGCGACGTCACCGTCACCATTCAAAATTTGGACATTGTGCGCATTGACGAGGCCCGTCAGCTGCTCATGATCAGGGGCGCCATTCCCGGCGCCAAAGGCGGCTTCGTTGCCGTCCGTCCGGCCGTCAAGGCCGCTGCAACGAAAGGAGCGAACTGATGCAGGTCGATCTCCTCAACGAACAAGGGCTTGCTGCGTCCAAGGTGGACGTGCCCGACACCGTGTTCGGTCGTGAATACAACGAGTCTCTGGTGCACCAGGTGGTCGTGGCCTTCCAGGCCAACGCCCGTCAGGGTACCCGGGCTCAAAAAGACCGTGAACAGGTCAAGCACTCGACGAAGAAGCCCTTTCGCCAAAAAGGTACGGGTCGCGCTCGTGCAGGTATGACCTCTTCCCCGTTGTGGCGTGGAGGCGGGCGCATCTTCCCGAACATGCCCGACGAGAACTTCACGCAAAAAATCAACAAGAAGATGTACCGCGCCGGCATGGCCTCCATCTTCTCGCAACTGGCCCGTGAAGGCCGCCTGGCCGTGGTGGACTCGATCAAGGTCGACTCGCCCAAGACCAAGGCGCTGGCCGACAAATTCAAAGCCATGAACCTCAAGTCGGTGCTGGTGATTGCCGACGAGGTCGATGAAAACCTCTACCTGGCCTCGCGCAATCTGCAGGACATCTTGGTGGTCGAGCCGCGTTATGCCGACCCGCTGTCGCTGGTCTTCTACAAGAAGGTGCTGGTGACCAAAGCAGCCATGGACCAACTCAAGGAGATGTTCGCATGAGCGCCGTCAAATTTGATGAAGGCCGCCTGATGCAGGTGTTGGTTGCTCCCATCGTGTCCGAGAAGGCCACCATGGTGGCTGAAAAGACCAATGCCGTGATGTTCAAGGTGCTGCAGGACGCCACAAAACCTGAGATCAAGGCCGCCGTTGAGCTCATGTTCAAGGTTGAGGTCAAGGCGGTTTCGGTGCTCAACCAGAAGGGCAAAGTCAAGCGCTTTGGCCGCTCCATGGGTCGCCGTGACAACGTGCGCAAGGCCTACGTGACGCTCAAGGCCGGCCAAGAGATCAACCTCTCCGGGGAGGCAGCGTAAATCATGGCAGTCATTAAGATGAAGCCGACCACCCCCGGTCAACGGGGCATGGTCAAGATTTCAAGGGACCACTTGTTCAAGGGCGAGGCTTACGCGCCTTTGCTCGAGCCGCAGTTCCAGAAGTCGGGCCGCAACAACAACGGTCACATCACGGTCCGCCACAAGGGCGGTGGTCACAAGCACCACTACCGTGTGGTCGATTTCCGTCGCAACAAAGACGCCATTCCGGCCAAGGTCGAGCGCATCGAGTACGACCCCAACCGCAGCGCCCACATTGCGCTGCTGTGCTATGCCGATGGCGAGCGCCGCTACATCATCGCCCCGCGCGGGGTCGAGGTGGGCAGCACCCTGATCAGCGGCTCTGAGGCCCCGATCCGTGCCGGCAATACCCTGCCGATCCGCAACATCCCGGTGGGCTCGACCATCCACTGCATCGAGATGCAGCCGGGCAAAGGCGCGCAAATCGCCCGCTCGGCCGGCGCTTCGGCCACGCTGCTGGCCCGTGAGGGCATCTACGCCCAGGTGCGCATGCGCTCGGGCGAGGTTCGCAAGATCCACGTCGAGTGCCGCGCCACGATTGGCGAGGTTGCCAACGAAGAGCACAGCCTGCGCCGTTTGGGCAAGGCCGGCGTCAAGCGCTGGATGGGCATCCGCCCGACCGTTCGCGGTGTGGTCATGAACCCGATCGATCACCCGCACGGTGGTGGTGAGGGCAAGACCGGCGAGGGCCGTCACCCAGTCGATCCATGGGGTAACCTGACCAAAGGCTACCGCACCCGCAACAACAAGCGCACGCAAGTGATGATTGTTTCGCGTCGCAAGAAGTAAGGCCAGGACATGACCCGCTCACTCAAAAAAGGTCCTTTTGTTGACCATCACCTGGTGGCCAAGGCCGACAAGGCTGTCACCACCAAGGACAAGAAGCCGATCAAGACTTGGTCGCGTCGCTCCATGATCCTGCCCGAGTTCATCGGCCTGACCATCGCCGTTCACAACGGTAAGCAGCATGTGCCCGTCTACATCACCGACCAAATGGTGGGGCACAAGCTTGGAGAGTTCGCACTGACCCGCACCTTCAAGGGTCACCCGGCGGACAAGAAAGTCCAGAAGAAGTAAGGAATGGCCATGGAAACACGTGCAACCCTGCGGGGCGTTCGCCTGTCGGTCGACAAGGGCCGTTTGGTCGCTGACCTGATCCGCGGCAAGAAGGTCGATCAGGCCCTCAACATCCTGAACTTCACCCAGAAGAAGGCCGCTGTGATTATCAAGAAGGTGGTTGAGTCGGCCATCGCCAATGCCGAGCACAACGATGGTGCCGATATTGACGAACTCAAGGTCAAGACCATCTACGTCGAGCAAGGCGCCACGCTCAAGCGTTTCTCGGCCCGAGCCAAGGGCCGCGGCAATCGCATCAGCAAGCCCACGTGCCATGTGTACGTGACGGTCGGTAACTGAAAGAGGAAGAAGCAGGACATGGGACAGAAAATCAACCCGACCGGTTTCCGCCTCGCGGTCAGCCGCAACTGGGCCAGCCGCTGGTATGCCAGCAACCGTGACTTCGCCGGCATGCTGGCCGAAGACATCAAGGTGCGTGAGTACCTCAAAGCCAAGCTCAAGAATGCAGCAGTCTCGCGCGTCTTGATCGAGCGTCCGGCCAAGAACGCGCGCATCACCATCTTCTCGGCGCGTCCGGGCGTGGTGATCGGCAAGAAGGGCGAGGACATCGAGAACCTGAAAAAAGAGCTGAGCAAGCAACTGGGCGTGCCGGTGGCGGTCAACATCGAGGAGGTGCGCAAGCCCGAGATCGATGCCAAGCTGATTGCCGACAGCATCACGCAGCAGCTCGAAAAGCGCATCATGTTCCGCCGGGCCATGAAGCGCGCCATGCAAAACGCGATGCGCCTGGGCGCCCAGGGCATCAAGATCATGTCCTCGGGCCGTCTCAACGGCATCGAGATTGCCCGTTGCGAGTGGTACCGCGAAGGCCGCGTGCCGCTGCACACCCTGCGCGCCGACATCGACTACGGCACCTCGGAAGCCAAGACCACCTACGGCGTCATTGGCGTCAAGGTCTGGGTCTACAAGGGCGACACGCTGGGCCGCGGCGATGCGCCCGGTCTCAAGACCGAGGCCTCGACCGATGAGGAGCGCAAGCCGCGCGGACCGCGTCGCGATGGCCGTCCAGGTGGATCTGAGCGCCCCGGCCCGCGCCGTGCGCCTCGCAGTGCCGGTGCGCCGGCCGATGGCAGCGACAAGCCGGCTGAAGCCACCGCTGGTGGCGACGCCCCGAAAACCACCGTTAAGCGCGTACGCAAAGCCGCGCCAGCTGCAGCAGCTGACGGTGCCAAGACCGAGTGATCGGTCTCATCACGGAGATAGAACATGCTGCAACCCGCTCGCAGAAAATACCGCAAGGAGCAAAAAGGCCGCAACACCGGCGTGGCCACGCGTGGCAACACGGTGGCTTTCGGTGACTTTGGCCTCAAGTGCACCGACCGTGGTCGCCTGACCGCTCGCCAGATCGAGGCCGCACGTCGTGCGATCTCGCGTCATGTCAAGCGCGGCGGCCGGATTTGGATCCGCGTCTTTCCGGACAAGCCGATTTCGCAAAAGCCAGCCGAGGTCCGCATGGGCAACGGCAAGGGCAACCCCGAGTACTACGTGGCCGAAATCCAGCCAGGCAAGATCGTGTTCGAAATCGTGGGCGTGCCCGAAGAGCTCGCTCGTGAGGCGTTTCGCCTGGCCTCGGCCAAGCTGCCGCTGCGCACCACCTTCGTCAGCCGCATGATCGGCCAGTAATTCAGGAGACGAATCACCATGAAAACCTCTGAATTGCGTCAAAAAGACGTCGATGGCCTGAAGGCGGAAGTCAAGGCGCTGCAAAAAGCCCATTTCAGTCTGCGCATGCAAAAAGCCACGCAACAGCTGAGCGACGCGTCCCAGCTGCGCACGACCCGTCGTGCCATCGCCCGCGCCAAAACCATCTTGGCCGAGACCGTTGCCAAAGGAGCCGCCAAATGAGCGACAGCAAGAAACTCGTTCGCACCCTGATCGGCAAGGTCGTTAGCGACAAGCGTGCCAAAACCGTGACGGTGCTGGTGGAGCGCCGCGTCAAGCACGCGCTCTACGGCAAGATTGTGTCGATGTCGAGCAAGTACCACGCCCACGACGAAAAGGGCGAGTACCACCTGGGCGACATCATCGAGATCACCGAGAGCCGTCCGCTGTCGAAGACCAAGAACTGGGTGGCGACCAAGCTCGTGCAAAAGGCAGCCATGGTCTAAGACCATTGGCCGCCTGTCATCAAAGGCCCACTTCGGTGGGCTTTTTTCATGGCTGCGCGGGCGCGGCATGCATCCATTTCACGTCTTTGCGCAAGCCGCTGAAGGCGTGGCGCGATGCATGAAGGAAGAGCCAAAAGGCGCCGCCACGTCTGCATGCGTGCGATTTTGCTGGTAGCCCTGGCCAAGCGCACGGGTCGTCGCTGACTGTGGCCGCTCGGGCGGCTGGGTTTGGCGGCCATCGATGCGCCGCGAGTGCCCGCTCGCTCTGCAGTGTTTGCGAAAA
>JBILGP010000069.1:0-7005 GCA_044350985.1 Polaromonas sp.
CGGTGCGCGTGAACATCGAGGCCGACAGCCTCAACAGCGCCCTGCTCATGCCGGGCGCCAGCGCCGAGGCGGTGGACCTGCTGGTCAAGGAAGTGGCCCGCGAGATGACGGTCAAGTCGGGCCAGAAGTGCACCGCGATTCGCCGCGTGCTGGTGCCCGAGGCACAGGCCGCGCAAATCGCCCAGGCCATCAGCGCACGGCTGGCCAAGACCAGCGTGGGCAATCCGCGCAACGAATCGGTGCGCATGGGCGCACTGGTCAGCCGCGCCCAGCTCCAATCGGTGCAAGAGGGCCTGGCCCTGCTCAAGACGCAAGCCCAGGTGCTGCACGATGGCGCCAGCCATGCGCTCGTCGACGCCGACCCTTCAGTGGCCTGCTGTGTCGGCCCCACGCTGCTGGGCCTCAAGGATGCGGCGGCCAGTGACGCCGCCGGCGTGGTGCACGAGCATGAGGTGTTTGGCCCAGTGGCCACGCTCGTGCCCTACCGCGATGGCGCCCATGCCCTGGCGCTGGCCCGTCGCGGCCAGGGCTCGCTGGTGGCCTCGCTCTATGGCAGCGAGCCGGGCGAGCTGGCCCGCGCAGCGCTCGAGCTGGCCGACAGCCACGGCCGCGTGCACGTCATCAGCCCCGATGTGGGCGCGCTGCACACCGGCCACGGCAACGTCATGCCGCAGTCGCTGCACGGCGGGCCCGGCCGCGCCGGCGGCGGCGAAGAGCTGGGCGGCCTGCGCGCGCTGGGCTTTTACCACCGCCGCGCCGCCATCCAGGCCAGCACGGCGGTGCTCGAGCCGCTCAAGCCGGCAGCGACCTAAAAAACGCGGCAGCAAGCCCACAACAAGCGCCGCGGCCGCTGCCCCGCGATCACCCAAAAGCCACGAGGAAGGAGACCCACCATGCCCGATACCCCGCTGCCGCCCGCGCCGCCGGCGCAATTGAATTTTGCGCAGCATCTGATCGCACTGAACGCGCATCGGCCGCAAAAAATCGCCTACATCGATGACGCGGGCACGCTCAGCTACGGCGAGCTGGCCGAGCGCCAGCGGCGCCTGGCCGCCGGCCTGCTGGCCCTGGGCTTGCGCCGCGAAGAGCGGGTGCTGCTGCTCATGCACGACAGCAGCGATTGGGCGGTGAGCTTTCTGGGCGCGCTGTACGCGGGCATCGTGCCGGTGGCGGTCAACACCCTGCTGACCGCCGACGACTACGCCTACATGCTGCAGCACAGCCGCGCGCAAGCGGTGCTTGTATCGGGCGCGCTGCTGCCCACGCTGCGCCAGGCCCTGGCCCAGGGCGGGCACGAGGTGCGCCAGGTGATCGTCTCGCGCCCGGCCGGGGAAAAGAGCGATCAAGGCCTGGGCATCGAAGCCCTGAACATCGAGGCCCTGATCGCCCAGCACGCGCCCTTGGGCTCATGCGCGCCCACCCTGGGCGACGATCCGGCCTTCTGGCTTTACTCCTCCGGCTCAACCGGCCGGCCCAAGGGCACGGCGCACACCCACGCCAACCCCTACTGGACCGCCGAGCTGTATGGCAAACCCATCTTGGGGCTAACTGAAAACGACACCTGCTTTTCAGCGGCCAAATTGTTTTTTGCCTACGGCCTGGGCAATGCGCTGTCCTTCCCCTTGAGCGTGGGCGCCACCGTGGTGCTGATGGCCGAGCGGCCCACGCCCGATGCGGTATTCAAGCGCTGGACCGAGCAAAAGCCCACGGTGTTTTTTGGCGCGCCCACCGGCTTTGCCGGCATGCTGGCCTCGCCCAAGCTGCCCGCCCGCAACGAGGTGGCGCTGCGCTTGTGCTCGTCGGCCGGCGAGGCGCTGCCGGCCGAGCTGGGCGAGCGCTTCACCCGCCACTTTGGGGTGGAGATCATCGATGGCATCGGCTCGACCGAAATGCTGCACATCTACCTGTCCAACCGACCGGGCCAAGTGCGCTACGGCACCACCGGCTGGCCGGTGCCGGGCTACGAGATCGAGCTGCGCGGCGAAGACGGTCAGGGCGTGCCCGAGGGCGAGCCGGGCGACCTTTACATCAAGGGCCCGAGCGCGGCGCTGATGTACTGGGGCAACCGCGACAAGTCGCGCGACACCTTCCAGGGCGCCTGGACCAAAAGCGGCGACAAATACGTGCGCAATGCCGATGGCAGCTACACCTATTCGGGCCGCAGCGACGACATGCTCAAGGTCAGCGGCATCTATGTCTCGCCCTTTGAGGTCGAGGCCACCTTGGTGCAGCATGCCGCGGTGCTGGAGGCGGCGGTCATCGGCATGGTCGATGAAGAGGGCCTGACCAAAACCAAGGCCTTTGTGGTGCTCAAGACGGGCCAGTCGGTGGACGAGGCGGGCCTGAAGGCTTTCGTCAAGGAGCGACTGGCCCCCTACAAATACCCCAGGGCCATCGAGTTCATCGACGAGCTGCCCAAGACGGCCACCGGCAAGATCCAGCGCTTTAGGCTGCGCGAGCGGCAAGCGGCCACGCCGTGAACCCCACCCGGGTGGAGATCTGCTGGAACGACCAGCCAACAGAGCTGGAGGCCCTGTGGATCAAGGGGCCGGCCGATGGCCCGCTGCTGGTGTTCTTGCACGAAGGGCTGGGCTCGGTGTCGATGTGGCGCGACTTTCCGCAGCAACTGTGCGAGCGCCTGGGCGCACGCGGCCTGGTCTATTCACGGCCGGGCTATGGCCGCTCGACCCCGCGTGCCCACACCGAGCGCTGGGGCGTGGACTTCATGCACCGGCAAGCGCACGAGGTGCTGCCGGCGCTGCTGCAAGCGCTGAGCGTGCAAGAGCCGATCTGGCTGCTGGGCCACAGCGACGGCGGCTCGATCGCGCTGCTCTACGCGGCCCGGCATGGTGCCTTTGTGGGAGCCCCGCCGCTGGCAGGGGCCATCGTGCTGGCGCCCCACATCCTGGTCGAAGAGGTGTCGGTGCGCAGCATCGAGCAAGCCCGGCAGGCCTATCTGCACACCGACCTGCGCCAGAGGCTGGCCCGCCACCACGACGACCCCGACTCGGCCTTCTGGGGCTGGAACAACGTCTGGCTGGACCCGGCCTTTCGCGGCTGGTCGATCGAGGCCGACCTGCCCCACATCAAGGTGCCGGTGCTGGCCGTGCAAGGCGTGGACGACGAGTACGGCACGCTCGAACAAATCCGCGGCATCGCCCGCCGCGTCCCCCAAACCGAGCTGCTCGAGTTGCCCGCCTGCGGCCACTCACCGCACCGCGATCAGCCGCAGGCGCTGATGGAGGCGGTGGCGGGATTTGTGGGCCGGCATATGGGGTGATAACGGGGCGATGACGGGACTTTGCAGACTTATCCCCAGGGACAGTCAGCACAAGTCCGCTCTGTCATTGCGAGCGAAGCGTGGCAATCCAAAAAACGTTGATCAATCAGAGGCTTACGGATCGCCACGTCGCGGCGCGATGACGGGGCTTTGCAGACTGCCCCTAGAGATCGACCCAAGGCCCATGCCCGACCTCTTGGGTCAGACAGCAGTCAAGGGCCAGAACACCCATTAAACCTGTATTTTGGGATTATGATTCCCAAATTACACGGTTATGTATCCCCGAAACGCCGCCATTCACCTGCAAAGCCTGTTCGCCGCCTTTCCAGTGGTGGTGGTCACGGGTGCGCGTCAGGTGGGCAAAACCACTTTGCTGCGGCAGGTGTTTCCCACCTTGGACTATGTGGTCTTTGACGCCAGCCTGGACCTCGAGCAGGCCCGCAGCGAGCCCGAGCTGTTCCTGAAAAACCACCCAGGGCCGGTGATTCTGGATGAAATCCAGTACGCGCCCGAATTGGTGGCCAGCATCAAGCGGGCGGTGGACGCGAACCAGGCGCGCCCGGGGCAGTTTTTGCTGACCGGCTCACATCAGTGGCAGGTGATGAGCGCACTGGCCGAAAGCCTGGCGGGCCGGGTGGCGTTTGTCGAGTTGGCGGGGCTGAGCCAAAGCGAGCTGGCCGGTGATCAGCCCCAGGAGGCCAGCGCTCTGTGGCCGGCACGCTGGATGGCCGCGCAAGAGGCGCTGGCTCAGCAGGACTTTGCCGCTCATGCCCGCACCGCGCCGCGTTACAGCGGCAGCTTGGCCCAATGGCTGTGGCGCGGCTTCCTGCCTAAGGCCCACACTTTGGAGCAGGGCTTGGTGCCAGACTTCTGGCAAGGCTACCACCGCACCTATGTGGAGCGAGAAGCGCGGCTGGCCGGTGAGGTGGGCGACTGGCACGACTTTGGCCGTTTTGTGCGCCTGATGAGCGCGCTGACTGCACAGGAAATCAACCACAGCCAACTCGGGCGCGAGATCGGCATCAACCCGAAAACCGCGCAGCGCTGGTTGCGCATGATGCAGGCCACGTTTCAGTGGTTCGAGCTGCCGCCGTTTTTTGCCAACCGCATCAAGCGCGTGAGCAAAAGCCCCAAGGGCTATTTGGCAGACACCGGTATGGCCTGCCACCATGCAGCCATGAGCAGCCCGCAAGCGCTGAGCAGCCACCCGCTGTTTGGGGCCCTGTTCGAGACGGCCATGGTGTGCGAGCTGCGCAAAACCCTGGCACTGATCGGCGGCAGCGCCAACCTCTACCACTGGCGCGCCAGCACCGGCGCCGAGGTCGATTGCATCATCGAGCGCGACGGCTGGCTGCACCCCATCGAGATCAAACTCACCGCCCAGCCCACGCGCAAACAGACCCTGGGCTTGCAGGCCTTTCGAAGGGCCCATCCCGACCAGCGCATCGGCCGCGGCCTGATGCTGTGCGCCATCGATCAGCCGCGCTGGATCAGCGAGGATGTGCTGGCCCTGCCGTGGAACCTGTTGTAGCACCTGGGCCCACACCACCTTCGGGCGGCTTGCGCCTCTTCATTGGCCGCCTGCGGGGGAACCCGCAAGCCCATCACCAAGGCCCGTAATGCCCCACCACGCCTTGCCACAGCAAGGCGCGCTCGCGGCCCATCGAGGTCTGACTGCCGGATGCGGTGGCGTTGGCGGCCAGGTGCACCATGACCAGCTTGCGGGCCGGGTCGACAAAGATGGATTGGCCGTACACGCCCAGCAGGGCAAAGCGGCGCTGCGGGCCGGGGAAGGTCCAGGTCTGGTAGCCGTAGCCGAAATAAGGCGTAGCCTTGTAGGGCGCGAAGGCCGGCGGATGTTGCTTGGAGTCGGTGGCCTCGATCAGGTAGGCCGCCGGGATGATCTCGCCCAGATCGGGGCGGTCGGGGCGCTGGCCATCGTAGGCCAGCAAGAGGCCCAGGCGCGCATAGTCGCGGGCAGTGGCATTGAAGTTGCCGCCGGCCCTCTCAAGCCCCGTGGAGTCGGCCCGCCACAGCGATGAGGTTTGCGCGCCCATGGGCTGCCACAGGCGGCTTTGCAGATAGGCGCTCAGTGTTTGCCCGGTGGCCCCGCGCAGCACCAGGGACAGCATGTCGGTCTCGGCGCTGGCGTAGTTGAACACCTCGCCAGCCGGGTGCCGGCGCTCGGTGATGACCTTGGCGCCATCGGCGGCGCTGCCCTGGCGGGCGGCGGCGCCGTAGCGGGCCAGGTCGTCCTTGCCGTCGTAGCGCTCTTCAAATTTGGCGCCCGACGACATGCGCAGCAGATGGCGCACCGAGGTCTGGCCGTACAGGGTGCCGGCCAGCGCAGGCGCGTAAACCTCGGCGCGGTCGTCCAGGGACCGAATACGTCCCTCCTTGAGCGCAATACCGACTGCCATCGCAGTGATGGTCTTGGCCATGGAGTTGGACAAAAAGCGCTGCGTCGCCTTGCGGTCGTACTGGTAGCGCTCGACCTGGATCACGCCGTCTTTGACGATGAGCAGCGCCATCACGCGCTGGCGCTTCATGTAGTCGTCGATGCCCAGGCGCTCACCGCCCACGCTCCAGCGGTAGTCGGGCTCGCGCTCGGCCTTGTTGAGCACCATGGGCTCGGCCGCCGGCTGCATCTCATTGGAGCGGCCGTTGAAGATGCCGACGATCTCGCCTTGGTGGGTAAACGACCCGACGCGAACGCACTCGTTCATGAACCAGTTGTTCACCCGCCCCGCCTCGCCGATCGGGTACCCGCGGTCTTTGCACAGGGCTTGGGTGTCGGGTTCGGCCCAGGCGGCCGTCAAGGCGGTGGCGCAGCTCAGTCCCAGCAGGGCGCGAAGAAATTTCATGATGACAAGCTCCGCCGACAGGCTAATCGCTCAAGACCCTGGACAGGATCAAGGTGACCCCTTGGGTGCTGCCGGGTCAATGTAGAACTGAGGGTAGATGCGCGCCACCATGGTGCCGCGCGGGTCCCAGGCCAGGCAGCCGCCCATGGCCGCAGGCGGCAGGCCCGCTTGCTCTTGGCCTTGGTTGAGCTTGCGCGCCAGGGTCTGAAACGCCGCTGTGCCCATGTTGAACAGCAGCTCGCGCAGGTGCGCGCAGCCTTGCAGCTTGCCAAGACGCTCCTCGATCGCCTGGCGCCAGCCCCGGCGCAGCGAGCAACCGATGACGCGGCGCATCGGCGCCTGCGCGCCCATGCATTCGGGGTGGGGCCGGTCGTCCATGGCGACCTCGATGTCCTTGACGGTCAGCTGCAGATCCACCGTCAGCCGGATGAACATGCGGTGCACCGCATCGCCCGCCTCCCAGATGCGCTCGCCCGGCACCTCAAAGGCAAAGGTCTTGGTGTCGAGCAAGCTGGCCTCGATGTCAAACAAGCCGTCCTCGCGCTCAAAGCCCTCGTAGCGGGCCTGGCGGGTGTGCAAAAGACGTCGGGGCTGGGCGGGGGGCAGGGGCATACCGAAACACCTCAAGATCGGGCAAGCCCATGAGTATCGAGCAAAGGCGCGCTCAGCTCGCGTCGGGCTGGCGCATGGGCGCGGCCTGCGCGAAGGCTTCAAGCTCCATGCAGGCGGCGTCAATGCGCCCAATCAGCGGCCAGCGGGCCATGTCCACACCAAAGCGGCGCGCGCTTTCGACCTGGGGCACGAGGTAGACATCGGCCATGCCGGGCGCGCCACCAAAACAAAAATCGCCACGGGCGGTGT
>JBILGP010000070.1:0-7001 GCA_044350985.1 Polaromonas sp.
TCGTAGAAGGCATTGCCCAAATCGTAGTGGGCGTGGATGTTTTTCTGGCTGTTGCCCCGGGTGTTGCGGTTGAGCAGATGTCGCACGCGATAAAAGAGCCGGCCTAGCCAGGTGCCGTAGATCACATCTTCAACCTCACGCCGGTTCGCAATGAACAGGCGCAGCAAGGCCGCCAGGTCCGGCGAACTCCAGTGGCCATCGATATAGCCCTCCGCAAAGCCGATATCGCCCGATTTGAGGGCGGCCGAGCAGACCTGCCAGTCGTTGAGGTGCAAGCTGGCCGAGGGCGTCTGGCCCTGGCCAAAGCGGCGCATGGAGCCGTCAGGCAGACGCACGCTCAGGCAGCCATGGCGCAGGCGAGAGAGCAATTGCAGCACGGTGCGTGCCGCCGCCGGCGCGCCTGCGGGCAAGCCCAGGGCGGCGGTCGTGGGGGTGGAGTCGGTGGCCGTGTTCATCGCGTCAGAAACTGCTTGGGTGGCTGAGGTTTGGGAAAGAAGGGCACGCGCTTGAGCCAGAGCTTGAGCGCCTGCCAGTGGATGCGCGCCATCACGGCCAGCGTCATGGCCGGATAAGCGCGCAGCGCCCGCCGCAGGCTGCGCGCGTTCAGGGGCTCGAGCGTGCCGGCCACGCTGGTCTTGAGCAGCGGGCCCTGGTCATCGTCGTAGTCGATGCGCGCGACCGTGCGCTCGCGACCGTCACGCTCGGTGCGCATGAAGGCAAAGCGGTAGCGCCCCTCAACGGGGCAAAAGGGCGAGACATGGAAGGCCTTGGGCGCCTCGAGCACCTGGCCGTAGCGCGGCGCATCGAGCAAATAGCAGTGGCGCTCGCCAAAGGTGTTGTTGACCTCCACCACAATCGCACGCAGCGCGCCGTCTGCATCATGGCAGTACCAAAAGCTCACCGGCTTGAAGGTGTAGCCGAACATGCGCGGATAGGTGTGCAGCCAGACCTCGCCGGGGGCGCTGAGCCCTTGCGAGGCGAGCAGCCCATCGAGCCAGGCCAGGCAATCGTCGCCGCCCTGGCCATGGTCGCGGTCGTGAAAGCTCAGCAGGGCGGCGCGATTGCGCGCCAGCGCGCCACTGCCGTGCGCGCGCAGGCTGCGCAAGGGCAACATCAAAAACGCGGTCGGGTAGGCAAAAGCGTGGCCGGCCGGCCGCAGGCGCTGGTGGCGCACCTGGCCAAACCCGATCAGGGCTTGAACGGGCGGCAAGGCCGTGGGCGTGCCCAGCACCGCCGGGCGCTGGGCCGCCCGGTCGTTCATGCGGCGGCCCGCAAGGCCGGACGGGCCTGCGCCGCCCAGTCGCCGAGCAAGCGGGTGGCCGCCTGCACGCCTGATTTGAGACCGTCCTCGTGAAACCCATAGCCCGCCCACGCACCGCAGAAGTAGCTGTGCTGATGGCCCTGCAAGGCCGGCACCTGCTGCTGGGCCGCGATCGCGGCAGCGTCGAAGACCGGGTGGGCGTAATCGTATTGACCGATGATCTGGCGCGGGTCGATGCGACCCAGCGGATTGAGCGACACGATGACCGGCTGCTCGAAAGGCAGGGGCTGGAGCTTGTTGAGCAGGTAGTGCAGACACACCCGCGCCGACTCCTGCCCGGTATCGGCGGCGCGCTCGTAATTCCAGGCGGCCCAGGCCAAAGGCCGGCTTGGCAACACCGAAGCGTCGGTGTGCAGCACCGCCCGGTTGGGCTGGTAGCCGATGGCGCCAAGCACCGAGCGCTCGGCCGGCGAGGGCTGGCCGAGCAGGGCCAGGCTTTGGTCCGAATGGCCCGCCAGGATGACCTTGTCGAACGCTTCGTTGTGCAGTTGGCCGTCGCGCCGGCTGGTGATGCGCACACCGTCCGCATCGCGCTCGACCAGCAGCACCGGACTCGACAGCCGCTTGTCCTCGATGCCGGCCGTGATTTTGTGGACATAGCTGCGCGCGCCACCGGCAACCGTCCACCACTGCGGCCGCCCGGTGATCTGCAGCAGGCCGTGGTTGTGACAAAAGCGCAGCATGGTGGCCAGCGGGAACTGCAGCATCTGGTCGGTCGGGCAGGACCAGATGCACCCCAGCATGGGCAGCAGATAGCCGTCGCGAAAGCCATCGGACAGGCCCTGGTCACGCAAAAATTGCGACAGCGGCTGCATCAGGCGGTCGTCGCTGGCCGCGCCATCCAGGCGCTGCGCCAAAGCGGTACAGAGCCGATTGAAGCGCACGATATCGGCCAGCATGCGCCAGAACCCGGGCCGCAACAGGTTGCTGCGCTGGGCAAACACGGTGTTGAGGCTCGAGCCGCTCCACTCCAGGGCCGAGCGCCGGGCCGTCGCGGGCGCCTGCACCGAAAAAGACATGTCCGATTGGGCGGTGGGCACGCCCAACTGCTCAAACAAAGCGATCAGCTGCGGGTAGGTGCGCTCGTTAAAGACCAGAAAGCCGGTGTCGACCCCATGGGTCACCGGCCCCTGGGCGGTGGGCAAGGTGACGTCGACCGTGTGCGTGTGGCCGCCAAAGTAGTCGGCCGCCTCGAACAGGGTCAGGCGGGCCTGTCCGCGCAGGTGGTGGGCCGCCGCCAGCGCGGCAATGCCCGAGCCGACGATGGCCACCCGCGGGTGCCCGCCCGCGCCTGGTGCGCCGGCTGAGGGCAAGCCTGAGCGCATGAGCAGGTCGATGCCCATCTCATGCGCCCGTAGAGAAAAATGTTGCGAAGCGTCCCGAGGCAAAGAAGGGAGGGAGGGAGGAGGAGAGACACCCCGGGCTTGCAACCAGGCCATACGGCGCCGGAAGACTTCGCAACGAAAACCGCGTATTTTGAGAGCCGATCAAAACCCGAGAGCGGCTCAAGGATTTGCCGCAGCAGCGGGTCTGGCCGGCCAGGGCGGCGAGCCGAGCCCGCGTGCCGGTGGCGGTGTCTAAACCCGAGCGGTTCATCCTTGTCTCCATTGAGCCGACGCACGGCGGATCCGATGCGACTGAGTAGTCATTTTGTGACTGAGCAGTCATTTTGCCACAAGTTGTTCGATCTGTCTGATCAGGCGAGGATCCTGAGGGCTGGTGGTCGACCCGTAACTGGCCACCACCTTTCCGTCTTTGCCGATCAGGTATTTGAAGAAATTCCAGCGGGGCGCGGCACCGGCCTCGCTGGCCAGGCGCTTGTAGAAGGGATGGGCATCGCGGCCGGTCACCACGGTTTTGGTGAACATCGGAAATTTGACGCCGAACGTGCTTTCGCAGAACTCGGCAATGTCCTTGTTGCTGCCACGCTCCTGGGCAAAATCGTTGGACGGAAAGCCCAGCACCACCAGGCCCTGATCCTTGTAGCGGGCATACAGAGCTTCAAGCCCAGCGTACTGCGGCGTAAAACCGCAAAAACTGGCGGTATTGACCACCAGCAGCACCTTGCCGCTGTACTGACACAGCGGTTGCGGCTTTTCGTCCTGCAAACGGGCCATGGTGTGCTGCAGCAAGGGCGGGCAAGCCTGCACTGGGGCCGGCTGCGCTGAGACAGGCTGGGCATGGGCTGCGGGCCACAACAGCGCGCACAAGACGCCCACGGCGCAAGCGCTGCGATTGATCGAACGATGCATGAGAGCTCTCCTTGGCGTTTCAAACCGCTGCGCAGGCTCAGGCGACTTCGCGCATACGCCCAGATCCACAAACGGCAGCGTCAATTTTGCCTGACAGTCCCAACCGTCGGGTTACTTTAACCCAAGCGGGACGGGCCGAGCAGCAAGGCCTAAAATTGCTGGGCTTTTTGGCCGCTCGGCCGCGCGAGGACTGCCATGCTCTACCCCGAATTGTTCAAGCAGTTGGAATCCGTCCGCTGGGACATGGATAAAGACATTCCGTGGGCCAAATTTGACCGCACCCAGTTGTCAGACGAGCAGGCGCTGACCATCAAGATGAATGCGATCACAGAATGGGCGGCGCTGCCGGCCACCGAGATGTTCCTGCGCGACAACCGCGAGGACAGCGACTTCTCGGCCTTCATGTCGATCTGGTTTTTCGAGGAGCAAAAGCACGCCCTGGTGCTGATCGAATACCTGCGCCGCTTCCGGCCCGAGCTGGCACCGACGGAGCAGGAGCTGCACGAGGTGCGCTTTGAGTTCGAGCCAGCGCCGGCGCTCGAGACCCTGATGCTGCACTTTTGCGGCGAAATCCGGCTCAACCACTGGTACCGACGCGCTGCCCAATGGCACACCGAGCCAGTCATCCGGCACATCTACACCCAGCTCAGCCAGGACGAGGCGCGCCACGGCGGGGCCTATCTGCGTTACATGAAGCGCGCGATTGGCCGCTTTGGCGACGAGGCCCGCGCGGCTTTCAGCAAGGTCGGCGTGCTCATGGCCAGCGCCAAACGCACGGCCCAGGCGCTGCATCCGACCAACCTGCATGTCAACAAGGCCCTGTTTCCGCGCGACACCATCCAATCGCGGCTGCCCGATCCCCAATGGCTCGAGCACTGGCTGAGCCAGCAGATCAAGTTCGACGCCGAGTGGGAGACCAAGGTGGTCGAGCGCATCTTGCACAACATGGGCTTGCTGATGAACCAGAGCTTTGCCACCGTCCAGGAGCTCAACCGCTTTCGCAAGCAGCTCATGGGCGGCCTGGCGCCGACCGCGCCGGCTCAGACCGGATCATGAGCGCGCAGGCGCCGGCCTTCCTGCGCAAGATCGTCGCGCCCGGGCAGCTGCTCGCCCGTCTGGCACAGCTGCCACGCCCCTTGGTCATGACCAACGGCGTGTTCGACGTGCTCCACCGCGGCCATGTGACCTATCTGGAACAGGCGCGCACGCTCGGCGCAAGCTTGCTGGTGGCCCTCAACACAGACGCATCGGCCAAGCGTCTGGGCAAGGGGCCCGATCGCCCGCTCAACCAGGAGGTCGACCGCGCCATCATGATGGCCGCGCTCGAATCGGTGGACTTGGTGACCTGGTTTGATGAAGACACGCCGCTGCAGCTGATCGAGCAGGTGCGCCCCGACGTGCTGGTCAAGGGCGGCGACTATGACATGAGCCGCCTGCCCGAAACGGCGGTGGTGCAAGCCTATGGCGGCCGGGCGCTGGCCATCGACCTGGTGCAGGGCTATTCGACCTCGGCCCTGGTGCGCAAAATTCGTCAGGGCTGAGCCGCACCCTCGTCAGGGCGATCGACGCGGCGGCGCAGCAGGCCGCTGGCCCACTGACCCAGGTCATCGAGGTAGGTGAAGACCACCGGGATGACCAGCAGGCTGAGCACGGTGCTGGTGAGCAAGCCGCCGATCACCGCAATCGCCATGGGCGAGCGAAAGCTCACATCGGCCGACCCCCACCCAGCGGCAATGGGCAGCATGCCCGCACCCATGGCAATGGTGGTCATCACGATCGGCCGAGCGCGCTTGTGGCAGGCATCGAGCAGCGCCTCCCAGCGGGGCATCGGTGCGACCGCCGGCTGGCCATCGGTGGCCGGCCGACCGCGCCGGGCCACGATGGCGTATTCGACTAACAAGATCGAGTTCTTGGTGGCCACGCCCATGAGCATGATCAGACCGATCAGCGAGGGCATGGAAAAGCTCTTTTGCGCCAACAGCAGCCCGACGAAGGCGCCCCCAAGCGACAGCGGCAATGCGGCCAGGATCGTCACTGGATGCAAAAAGCCCTTGAAGAGCAGCACCAGCACGAAATAAATGCACAGCACACCCACGCCCATGGCCAGGCCGAAGCTGGCAAACAGCTCACCCATGACCTCGGCATCGCCCACCTCCACCACCTTGACCCCCGGCGGCAGGTTGACGATGGTGGGGAGCTTTTGCACCGCCTGCGTCACCTCGCCCAGCGGGGTGCCGGACAGCTCGATCTCGAAGTTGACGTTGCGCTGGCGGTCGTAGCGGTCGATCACGGCGGGCCCACCGGTGACCTCGACGCTGGCCACCTGCGAGAGCATGACCGGGCCGCGGCTGCCCGGCACCATCAGGCGCTCGATGAGCGACAGGTCCTTGCGCGCCGCTTCGTCAAGTTGCACCACGATGGGCACCTGCCGCTGCGACACATTGAGCTTGGGCAATTGCGCCTCGTAATCACCCAAAGTGGCCACGCGCAGGGTCTGTGCGATCGCAGCGCTGCTCACACCCAAATCGGCGGCGCGGGCGAAGTCGGGACGCACCGCGATTTCGGGGCGAACCAGGCTGGCCGTCGAGGCGATCTGCCCCAGGCCAGGCAGCGTGCGCAAGTCCTGCTCCACCGCCAAGGCCGCTTGCTGCAAAGCCAGCGGGTCGTCGCCGGTGAGCACCAGCACATACTTCTCGCCCGAACCGCCCAGGCCCACCTTGCTGCGCACACCCGGCAGGTCCTGCATGGCGCGACGGATATCGGCCTCAATCACCTGCTTGCGCGGCCGATCGCCACGCTCGCTCAGTGCAATCGTCAAGGTCGCCTTGCGAGCCTCGGCTGCACCGGCGCTGACAAAGGGATCGCTGCCGGCGCTGCCGCCGCCGATGGTGGTGTAGACGCTCTTGACATGCTGCACCTGCATCAGCAGTGTGCGCGCCTGCTCGGCGCTTTGCCGCGTTTGCTGCAGGGTCGAGCCCGGCGGCAGCTCCAGATAGACCTGGGTCTGCGAGTTGTCATCGGGCGGAATGAAACCAGTGGGCAGCAGGGGAATGAGCGCCAGGGAGCCAACAAAAAACGCCGCCGAAGCCAGCAGGGTCACCAAGCGGTGGTGCAGACACCAGCGCGCCGCTCCCATGTAATAGTGCATCCAGCGCGGCTCGCGCTCGGCCGCCACGATGGGCTTGAGCAGATAAGCGGCCATCATGGGCGTGAGCACGCGCGCCACCACCAGGGAGGCAAACACGGCCAGCGAGGCGGTCCAGCCGAACTGCTTGAAAAACTTGCCCGCAATGCCGCTCATGAAGGCCGTGGGCAGGAAGACCGCAATGAGCGTGAAGGTGGTGGCAATCACTGCCAGGCCGATCTCGTCGGCCGCCTCCATGGCCGCCTGATACGGCGATTTGCCCATGCGCAAATGGCGCACGATG
>JBILGP010000071.1:0-7000 GCA_044350985.1 Polaromonas sp.
GAACGACATCAGGCGCTGATCGAGCGCGCCGTGCAGGCCAGCGCCGAGCGCGGCTATTGGTCGGCGTTTTCCGAAATGCCCTCGCCCAAGGTCTACGGCGAGTCGGCGCCGGCCGAGGGCAAAGCCGTCTTCGAAGCCCATTTGGGCCAGCGCTTCGAACTGGGCCAACCCGGGCAGGGCGCCGCGATCGCGCCCGAGGTCTCGCCCTACGGCGTGGCCCTTGGCGTGTCTTACCCGGTGTGCGATGCGCAGACCCTGGTCGAGGCCGCGCAAAAGGCCATGCCCGCCTGGCAGCGTCTGGGTGCGCGCGAGCGCGTCGGCCTGTGCGCCGAGGCCGCGGTGCGGCTCAATGCGCGCAGTTTCGAGATCGCCCATGCCGTGATGGCCACCACCGGTCAGGGCTGGATGATGGCCTTCCAGGCCGGCGGCCCCCACGCGCAAGACCGCGCGCTCGAGGCCCTGGCCTATGCCTGGGTCGAGCAAAACCGCATCCCGGCCCAGGCCGTCTGGGAAAAGCCCCAGGGCAAGAACCCGCCGATTCGCATGCGCAAGGACTTCGAGATCGTCGGCCGCGGCGTGGCCCTGGTGATCGGCTGTGGCACCTTCCCAACCTGGAACACCTACCCGGGCCTGTTTGCGGCCCTGGCCACTGGCAACGCGGTGATCGTCAAGCCGCATCCGCATGCGGTGCTGCCTGCGGCAATCACGGTGCGCGTGATCCGCCAGTTGCTGGCCGAGCAGGGGCTGGACGCCAATTTGGTCAGCCTGTGCGTGACCGATCAGCCCGAGGTGACGCAGGCGCTGGCCACGCACCCTGCGGTGGCCTCGGTCGATTTCACCGGCAGCAACGCCTTTGGCCAATGGCTGATCGAACACTGCAAGCAGGCCCAGGTCTACGCCGAGCTGGCCGGGCTCAACCATGTGCTGATCGATTCGACCTCGGCCTACAAGGCCATGCTGGACAACCTGGCCTTCAGCCTGTGCCTGTACTCGGGCCAGATGTGCACCACCACGCAGGCGATCTTGGTGCCGCAAGCGGGCATCGAGACCGACGAGGGCCGTAAGAGCGCCGAAGCCGTGGGCACCGACCTGGCCGCGGCCATCGACCGCCTGCTGGCCAAGCCCGAGGTGGCGTGCGCAGTGCTCGGCGCCATCCAGTCCGATGCCACCTTGGCGCGCATCGAGCAGGCGAACACCGGCCAGTGGGGCCGCGTGATCCGCGCCTCGCAGGCCATCGCCCACCCCGACTTCCCGCAAGCGCGCGTGCGCAGCCCCGTGCTGCTGGCCTGCGACGCGGCCGATGAGCAGGCTTACCAGAGCGAGCGCTTTGGCCCGATCGCCTTTGTGGTGACGGTCTCTGATACGGCTGCGGCCATTGCCCTGTCTGAGCGCATGGTCAAGGAGCGCGGCGCGCTGACTGTGGGTGTTTATTCGACGCGCCAGGAGGTGCTGCAGGCCATCACCGAGGCCACCTGGCGCAGCCGCGTGGCTTTGTCGATCAATCTGACCGGGCCGGTGTTTGTCAACCAGTCCGCAGCGTTTTCCGACTACCACGCCACCGGCGGCAATCCGGCGGCCAACGCCAGCTATGCCGATTCGGCCTTCGTGGCCAACCGCTTTCGCGTGGTGCAGCGGCGCCAGCACATCGCCGATTGAACAAGGATCAGCCCATGGCCTTCGATCATCTCCAGACGTTGCGTTTCACCCTCGAGGGCGCGACCGCCCGCTTGAGCCTGTGCCGGCCCGACAAGCTCAACGCCTTCACCGGCCAGATGCATGCCGAACTGCGCGAGGTGCTCGATGCCTTGCAGCAAGGGCAGGGCGAGCTTGCCGCTGCGCGCGTGCTGGTGCTCGGCGCGCAGGGCAAGGGCTTTTGCGCCGGTCAGGACTTGGCCGATCCGGCCGTGGCCTTCAAGCCCGGCGAGCCGCCGCCCTCGCTGGGTGCGGTGGTCGAGCGCGACTATGGCCCGCTGGTGCTGCGCTTGATGCAACTGCGCATGCCCACGGTGGCCATGGTGCACGGCATCGCCGCTGGCGCCGGTGCCAGCCTGGCGCTGGCCTGCGACATGGTGCTCGCTGGCGAGTCGGCCGCCTTCATGCTGCCTTTTGCCAAGATCGGACTCATCCCCGATACCGGTGCCTCCTGGGCCGTGCCGCAGCGCCTGGGTCTGGCGCGCGCCATGGGCCTGGCCCTGACCGGTCACAAGCTGCCGGCGGCCAAGGCCGCGCAGTGGGGCCTGATCTGGGAATGCCACCCCGATGAGCAGCTGGCTGCAGCGGTCGATGCCCTGTGCGCGCAGTTGGCCCAGTTGCCCACGCATGCCCTGGTGCGCACGCGCCAGGCCATGCTGGCTGCGCACGGCAACAGCCTGGGCGAGCACCTGGCTTATGAATCGTTGCTGATGCACGAGCTCGGCTCGAGCGCCGATTACGTCGAAGGCGTCAGCGCCTTCCTGCAAAAGCGGCCCGCGCGCTTTGGCGGCGCTTGAGGCGGCAAGTCCTATTCTTCAAACCCACTGCACGCAGGCCCAGCCCATGACCGACGATTCTTCCGTGCCCTCCGACCCACAGGCCTTGGCCGAGGCCAGTGCCAACGCGCTGTGGTCGCGCGACCGCGCCACGCAAGGCCTGGGCATGGCGATCGAGCAGATCGGCCCGGGCCACGCGGTGATGAGCATGCCGGTGCGCATCGACATGCTCAACGGGCACGACACCTGCCACGGCGGCTTCATGTTTCTGCTGGCCGACAGCGCCTTTGCCTTTGCCTGCAACAGCTACAACCGCAACACGGTGGCAGCGGCCTGTCATATTGACTTTCTGGCGCCGGCGCGCCTGGGCGATGTGCTGGAGGCCGAGGCCATCGAGCGATCGCGCGCTGGCCGCACCGGCGTCTACGACATCACCGTGCGCGTGCGCGGCGGCAAAACCGTCGCGCTGTTTCGCGGCAAGAGTTACCGCATCGAGGGCGAAGTCATCGCTGGCTTGCAAGCCAAGGGCTGAACCCACTCTACCGAGCATCCACAGGAGAGACCATGCCTGTCCGCATTCCCCGCCCCGGCGATCTCGAGCCGATCGAGACGGCCAGCCGCGATGAGATCAGCGCCTTGCAACTGGAGCGGCTGCGCTGGTCACTCAAGCACGCCTACGACAACGTGCCGCATTACCGGCGCAAGTTCGACGCCCACGGCGTGCATCCGGACGACTTGCGCAGCCTGTCCGATCTGGCCCGCTTTCCGCTGAGCACCAAGGCCGACTTACGCGACAACTACCCCTTTGGCCTGTTTGCGGTGCCGCGCGATCAGGTGGTGCGCGTACACGCGTCGTCGGGCACCACCGGCAAACCCACCGTGGTGGGCTACACGCAGACGGACATCGATCACTGGGCCC
Organism: Polaromonas sp.; assembly: GCA_044350985.1. Classification (GTDB taxonomy): domain Bacteria; phylum Pseudomonadota; class Gammaproteobacteria; order Burkholderiales; family Burkholderiaceae_C; genus Polaromonas. The sequence goes on from JBILGP010000071.1 coordinate 3,388, forward strand.
ATCTCGTGGCCCGCTCGATCCGCGCCGCCGGTGGGCGCCGCGGTGACATGGTGCATGTGGCCTACGGCTACGGCCTGTTCACCGGAGGGCTGGGCGCGCATTACGGGGCCGAGCGCCTGGGCTGCACGGTGGTGCCGATGTCGGGCGGGCAGACCGAAAAGCAGGTGCAGCTCATCGTCGATTTCAAGCCCGACATCCTCATGGTCACGCCGTCGTACTCGCTGGTCATTGCCGAGGAGTTTGACCGGCTGGGCATCGCGCCCGAGGACATCTCGGTCAAGGTCGGCATCTTCGGCGCCGAACCCTGGGGCGAGGGCATGCGCGGCGAGATCGAGCGCAGGCTCGGCCTCGATGCGGTAGACATCTACGGCCTGTCGGAGGTCATGGGCCCGGGCGTGGCCTGCGAGTGCATCGAGAGCAAGGACGGCCCGGTGATCTGGGAAGACCACTTTTATCCCGAGATCATCGACCCGGTCAGCGGCGAGCCGGTGGCCGACGGGCAAGAGGGCGAGCTGGTCTTTACCTCGCTGACCAAGCAGGCCTTGCCCATCATCCGCTACCGCACGCGCGACCTCACGCGTCTGCTGGCGCCCACCAGCCGCGCTTTCCGGCGCATGGCACGCATCGTCGGGCGCTCCGATGACATGCTCATCGTGCGCGGCGTCAATGTCTTCCCGACGCAAATTGAGGAGCAGGTGATGCGCGAGCCCCAACTGTCGGGCAATTACCAGATCGTGCTGACCCGCCAGGGCCATCTCGACGATGTGCAGGTGCGCTGCGAACTGCAGCCGGCCATTGGCGCGCTCGATGCGGCGCAGCGCCGTGCGATCGCCGCCTCGGTCGAGCATCGCATCAAGACCCTGGTGGGCATTTCCACCGAGGTGCAGGTGATGGATTTTGGTGCCTTGCCGCGCAACCAGACCGGCAAGGCACGCCGGGTCTGGGACGAGCGGCCCAGGCAGGTTTGATTTCAACGGCGTTTGCCCATACAGGAGCCAGCCACCATGTACACCCAATCGATGAGCGTTCCCGATGACAGCGCCAGCCGCAGCGTGCAGCCCCTGGCCATCACCGAGCCGGCCGAACGCATGGCCCGTTTTGATGCCTGCATCGACGCCGACGGTCGCATCGAGCCGCAGGACTGGATGCCCGAGGCCTACCGCAAGACCCTGGTGCGCCAGATCAGCCAGCATGCGCACAGCGAGATTGTGGGCATGTTGCCCGAGGGCAACTGGATCGGCCGCGCGCCCAGCCTCAAGCGCAAGGCCATCCTGATTGCCAAGGTGCAAGACGAGGGCGGGCACGGCCTTTACCTCTACAGCGCGGCCGAGACCCTGGGCACCAGCCGCGATCAGATGCTGCAGGCCCTGCACGAGGGCAAGGCCAAATACAGCTCGATCTTCAACTACCCCACGCTGACCTGGGCCGACGTGGGCGTGATCGGCTGGCTCGTCGACGGCGCGGCCATCATGAACCAGATCCCGCTGTGCCGTTGCAGCTATGGCCCCTATGCCCGCGCCATGGTGCGGGTGTGCAAGGAGGAGAGCTTTCACCAGCGTCAGGGTTACGAGTCGCTGATGGTGATGATGCGCGGCACGCAGGCCCAGCGCGACATGGTGCAAGATGCGGTCAACCGCTGGTGGTGGAAGTGCCTGGCCATGTTTGGCCCGCCCGATGCCGACAGCCCCAACAGCGTGCAGGGCATGCGCTGGGGCATCAAGCGCGTGAGCAACGACGAGCTGCGCCAGCAATTCGTCGACGCCACCGTGCCCCAGGCCAAGCTGCTGGGCGTGAGTCTGCCCGATCCGTTGCTCAAGTGGAACGAAGCGCGCGGACATCACGACTACGGCCCCATTGACTGGGACGAGTTCTGGCACACGGTCAACGGCAATGGCCCGTGCAACAAGGAGCGACTGGCCACGCGCGTGAAGGCGCACGAGGACGGCGCCTGGGTGCGCGAAGCCGCGCTCGCCCATGCCCGCAAGCGCCAGCAAGCCACCCTCAAGGAGGCCGCATGAGCACGACCCGTCCAGCGACCGAGCCCGCTGCCCAAGCTGCCGCTTTGAAGGAATGGCCCCTGTGGGAGGTGTTTGTGCGCAGCAAGCAGGGCCTGGAGCACAAGCATTGCGGCAGCTTGCACGCGGCCGACGCGGCGCAGGCGCTGGTGATGGCCCGCGATGTCTACACCCGCCGGCAAGAGGGCGTGAGCATCTGGGTGGTGCCCAGCCGAGCGATCACCGCCAGCAACCCTGACGACAAGGGCGAGCTGTTTGATCCGGCGGCCGATAAGATCTACCGGCACCCCACCTTCTACGACATTCCCAACGAAGTGGGGCATATGTGATGGACGCGCTCATCGACGAACAGGCGCAGCGTGGCCGCGCCAAGGTGCAAGCGCCCGAGAGTTACCTGCTGCATCTGGCCGACAACGCGCTGGTGCTCGGGCAGCGCAACGCGCAGTGGTGTGGCCACGCGCCCATCCTCGAAGAAGAGCTGGCGCAGGCCAACATCAGCCTGGACCTGATTGGCCAGGCACGCCTGCTCTACGACCTGGTGGCGCAGCGCGCCGCCGACGGATCAACCGAGGACAGCTACGCCTATTTCCGTGATGCGCCGCAGTTTCGCAACTACACCCTGCTGGAGTTGCCCCACCGCGCGCCGCTGGTCGGCTACGCCCAGGGCGACCTTGATTACGCGATCACCATCAGCCGCAATTTTCTCTACAGTGCCTTGATGGCGCCGCTGTGGCAGCAGCTGAGCCTATGCCCCGATGCCGATTTGGCCGCAATTGCCGCCAAGTCCTTCAAGGAGGCGGCCTACCACCTGCGCCACTCGCGCGACTGGCTGATCAAGCTGGGCGATGGCACCGATGTCTCGCATGCGCGCATGCAGGCGGCGCTCGAGCACCTGTGGCCCTACACGCGCGAGTTCTGGAGCTCGACCGAGCTGGAGCAGCAGGCCGGCGCGCTGGGCGTGGACAGCCAGGTGCTGCAGCAAGACTGGCTGGCCCTGCTCGATGAGGCACTGGCCGAGGCGACTTTGCAGTGCCCGCCGCCGGCGCAGGGCCACATCACCCAGGGCAAACAGGGCGTGCACAGCGAGCACCTGAGCTATCTGCTCGCTGAACTGCAGAGCCTGGCGCGGGCCCATCCGGGCGCCCAGTGGTAGGGCGCTTGCCCGCAGTTTGACTGCCAGGATTGCACCGTGACCCAGATCCTGCCTCAAGCCCCTGATGCGGCCACCGCCTTGCCCGAGCCGGCCATGCTCGCGCGCATCTGGCAACTGCTCGAGCAGGTGTGCGACCCCGAGATTCCGGTCATCAGCCTGCTCGACCTGGGCGTGGTGCGCGATGTGCGCGCGAGCGAGCAGGGCTGGCAGGTGGTGATCACCCCCACTTACAGCGGCTGCCCGGCGATGTCGCAAATGGCCGATGACATCGTCAGCACACTGGCGGCTGCCGGCGTGGTCGTTCAGGTGAGCACGCAGCTCGCGCCGGCCTGGAGCACCGACTGGATCAGCGCCGAGGGTCGGCGCAAGCTGCGCGACTACGGCATTGCGCCGCCCGGTTCGCGGACCGTTGGCGGCAGTCGCACGCTGCGCTTTTTGCCGCCCG
>JBILGP010000072.1:0-6992 GCA_044350985.1 Polaromonas sp.
CACACCGGCGACGATGCCGTTGGACAGGGCGCCGATCACCGCTTGCAGCGATGAGGCCATGCCGCGGCGGTCGGGGTGCAGATCGAGCAGCAGCAAGGTCACCACTGGCACCACCAAAGCCCAGCCGAACGAGAAGACGGCGATCGGCAGCAAGGCCCAGCTGGCATGGGCCGGCCACAAGCCGTTGGCCACCAGGTTCACGGCGCCGCTGACCAGCATGATGACAAAGCCATGCCGAATCTGGCGCTTGGGCGGCCACTTTCCGGCCTGGTGCCCGCTGAGCCAGGCGCCGGCCATGATGCCGCCGATGTTGAGCACAAAGAACCAGAAAAATTGGGTCGGCGCCAGCGCCAGAAGGTCGCCCAAAAAGGCCGGTGCCGACAGCACGTACAAGAACATGCCGTTGAACGGGATCCCGCTGGCCAGCGCCAGCAATAAAAAGCGTGGACTCGATGCCAGCTGCCAGTAGCCGCGCAGGAGATGGCCGGGCGCAAAAGACTGCCGCTGCTGCACATGCAGCGTCTCGGGCAGCAGCTTGTAGACCGCCACCAGCAGGGCCAAGCCCAGGGCCGTGAGCAGCCAGAAGATGCTTTGCCAGCCGATGTACACGAACAGCCAGCCGCCGATGATGGGCGCTACGGCCGGCGCGACGCCGAAGTAAATCGTGACCTGACTCATGACCTTCTGCGCCTGTGCCGGCGGGAACATGTCCCGGATGATGGCCCGTGAAACGACCACCCCGGCACCGGTGCTCATGCCTTGCAAGGCGCGAAAGCCGACCAGTGCGCCGATGCTCTCGGACAGGGCGCAGCCTGCCGAGGCCAGTGCAAACAGCGCCGTGCCCGCCAGGATGACGGGCTTGCGCCCCACGCTGTCGGACAAGGCGCCATGAAACAGGTTCATGAAGGCGTAGCCGAACAGGTAGCTCGAGAGGGTTTGCTGCATTTGCACCGCGCTGGCATCGAGGCTGCTGGCGATCCCGGCGAAGGCCGGAGGGTAGGTGTCGACGGCAAACGGCGCGACCACGCTCAGCAGGGCGAGCAAGAGGGCCAAAGCCCACATGGGCGCGCGCCAAAGCTGCGCAGCGTCCGGGTTCACGGCCGCTTCAGGCGCAGTGCCCGCTCGTACAGCTCGTTTCGAGGCGCTGCGGTGATTTGCGCAGCCAGCTGAACTGCTGTTTTGAGCGGCACATGGTCCAGCAGGGCCGCGAGCACGCGTTCGTGCTCCGGCCATGGATCGACCTGCTGCGGCTGCGGATGCAGCACCAGCGCAAACTCGCCCCGGGTTCGCTGCGCATCCTGGCCGAGCCAGTGCGGCAATTGCGCCGCCGGCAGGGTCACGATCTGCTCGAACTGCTTGGTCAGCTCACGCCCGATCGTGATGGCGCGATCGCCCAGGCCAGCCAGTTGGGCGGCCAAGGCTTCGATCCGGTGTGGCGCCTCGAGCAGCACCACGGCCTGGCCCAGTTGGGCCAAGAGCGCAAGCTGGTGTTCGCGTTCATTGGCCTTGGCGGGCAAGAAGCCTGCGAACACGACGGGTCCGTCCATGCCCAGCCCGGCCACGCTGAGCACCGTGCTCAGGCTGCTGGCACCGGGCAGGGGCACCACGCCCAGCCCGGCCTGGCGCACCGCCGCCACCAGGCGCGCGCCCGGATCGCTGATCGCGGGTGTGCCTGCATCGCTGACGCAGGCCACGCGCTGGCCTGCCTGCAGTCGCCGCACCACCTCCTGCGCGGCTTGGGCCTCGTTGTGCTGGTGCACGGCCAGCAGAGGCCGTTCGATGCCGTAATGGCGCAGCATGGATTGCGTGTGGCGGGTGTCTTCACAAGCGATCGCATCGACCAGACCGAGCACGTGCAGGGCGCGCAGGCTGATGTCGGCCAGGTTGCCGATAGGCGTAGCGACCACGTACAGTGCGCCCGTGGGGTGGTGTTGCAAGCCGGCAGCGTTGCGGGCGGCCTCCCGCGCCAGGTCGAAAGAAGGGTTCAATGCAAAAGTCCGGTCAGCAGCCTGGTCCAGCAAAGGGCCCACCGAGCCCATCGAGCCGCAGGCCGACCACCACCAAGGGTCGCGGCGATCAGGCCGAGGCCTTTGCCCGCGCGCATCTGCAGCAACGCGGTTTGCGTTGGCTTGAATCGAATTTTCGCACGCCCGGCCGCGGCGGCGGCGAGATCGATCTGATCATGCGTGAGCCCGACGGCACGCTGGTCTTTGTCGAGGTTCGTCAGCGCAGCGGCGACGGACACGGTGGCGCCGGAGGCAGCATCGGCGCGATCAAGCAAAGGCGCATTGTCTATGCGGCGCGCCATTACCTGGCCCGCCTGCCCAGCGTGCCGCCCTGCCGCTTCGATGTGGTCTTGATTGACGGTTCGCTCGATGGTTCGCTCGAAAAAGGCGGTGCCAAGCTCACCTGGCTCAAAGGGGCTTTCGAGGCTTTTTGAGCCGGAGCCAGATCGGGCGTTCAAGCCGGTATGATTGCCAGCCATGTTCGAGCAACGCATAGAGCAGCACTTTATCGACAGTGCCGACCTCAAGTACCAGGCGGCGCAGTTGTTGTCCAAGCCGATCGCCGCTGCGGTGCAGGCGATTTTGGCCAGCGTCACCAGTGGCGGCAAGGTGCTCGCCTGCGGCAACGGCGGCTCGGCGGCCGATGCCCAGCACTTTGCGGCTGAGTTCGTGGGCCGCTACGAGCGCGAGCGCCCAGAGTTGGCAGCCATTGCCCTGACCACCGACAGCTCCATCCTGACGGCGATCGCCAACGATTACGACTTCAATGTGATCTTTGCCAAGCAAGTCCGTGCCCTGGGCGGCGCTGGCGATGTGTTGCTGGCCATCAGCACCAGTGGCAACTCGGCCAATGTGCTGGCCGCCATCGAGTCGGCGCACGAGCGCGACATGGTGGTGGTGGCCCTGACGGGCAAGGGCGGCGGCAAGATCGGACAGGTGCTTCGCGAGACCGACGTGCACATCAGCGTGCCCCACGAGCGCACCGCCCGGATCCAGGAGGTTCATCTTCTGGCTCTGCACTGCATCTGCGATGGCGTGGACACTCAATTACTTGGTGATCAGGAGAAACAGCAATGAGGCAATTCAAACGTGTGATTCAGATCGGGCTGGGCGTGGCCCTGGTGGCCAGCACCTTGAGCGCCTGCGCGCCGCTTTTGGTGGCCGGTGCAGCCGGTTCGGTGATGGTCGCGTCTGACCGGCGCACGGCCGGCACCCAGCTCGAAGACGAGACCATCGAGCTGCGCGCCAAGGCTGCGATCCGGGACCAGATGGGCACGCGCGTTCGCGTCGATGTGACGGCCTACAACCGCCAGGCCCTGCTGACCGGCGAGGTGGGCAACGCAGCGGACAAGCAGGCGGCCGAGCGCATTGTTCAGACGGTTCAAAACGTCGCCTCTGTGGTCAACGATCTGGCAATCGCCAGCTCGCCATCACTTCGCGAGCAGTCGGCCGATTTGGTGATCACCGGCAAAGTCAAGGCAGCCTTCATCGACAAGAAGGTGCCGATCACGGCGGTCAAAGTCACCACCGAGCGTTCGGTGGTTTATCTGATGGGCCGGGTCACCGCCACTGAGGCAGAGCGGGCCACCGAGGCGGCCCGCTCCGTCACCGGTGTGCAGCGCGTCGTGCGCATCTTCGAGACGATCAGCCAGCAAGAGCTCGACCGGCTGCAATCGGCCAGCAAGTAAGTAAGGCCCTGGCCGGGTGGCGCAGGCCGCTGTGAGGCGGCCTGCGGGTTCAGCGCAGCCGCTTGATCAGGCTGGAGGTGTCCCAGCGCTGTCCGCCCATGGCCTGCACGTCGGCATAGAACTGGTCGACAAGTGCCGTCACCGGCAGCCGCGCACCGTTGCGCTTTGCCTCGTCCATCACCAGACCGAGGTCTTTGCGCATCCAGTCAACGGCAAAGCCAAAGTTGAACTCGTCGCGGGCCATGGTTTTGCCGCGGTTGTCCATTTGCCAACTCTGGGCCGCTCCCTTGCCGATCACCTCGAGCACCTTGTCCAGGTCCAGTTGCGCCCTCTGACCGAAGGCGATGGCCTCGCTCAGGCCTTGCACCAGGCCGGCAATGCAGATCTGGTTGACCATCTTGGTGAGCTGACCGGCGCCCGACGGGCCCATCAGGGTGAAGGCCTTGGCAAAGGCCATGCCGACGGGTTTGACGGTCTCGAAGGCCGATGCGTCGCCGCCGCACATGACGGTCAGCAGGCCATTTTGCGCGCCGGCCTGCCCGCCCGAGACGGGGGCATCGATGAAATGCAGTCCCGCTTGCTGCGCCGCTGCATACAGCTCGCGCGCCACCTGGGCCGATGCGGTGGTGTGGTCGACCAGGCAGGTGCCGGCTTTCATGCCCGCCAGGGCGCCTTCGGCACCCAGCACCACCGAGCGCAGGTCGTCGTCGTTGCCGACGCAGCACAGCACGATGTCGGCCTCCTGCGCGGCCAGGCGCGGTGTGGCCGCGCTGCGACCGCCAAACTCCTGCACCCAGCTTTGGGCCTTGGCGGCGCTGCGGTTGTAGACGGTGACCGAGTGGCCGGCGCGTGCCAGATGTCCGGCCATGGGGTAGCCCATGACGCCCAGGCCAAGGAAGGCCAGGCGCCGAGCCGGGGCGGGCTCGTAGGTGCGGGGGTTGATCGATGCGGGGTTCATGCAGTTCCTCGGTAGGTTGGCCAGGCTGTGCGCCCGAGAGGGCTCAAAGCGCAATATTGTCCGGGTTTCGCGCCAGGCGCCGCGCCTGCTGGGCAATCACCAACTGCCGACGTACGCTTTCAGCCAGCGCCTGGTCGAGCGTTTGCATGCCCAGGCTGGAGCCGGTTTGCATGACCGAGTGGAGCTGGGCCAGCTTGTTTTCGCGGATCAGGTTGCGCACGGCGGCGGTGGCCACCAGCACCTCGTGCACCGCCACGCGGCCACCGGCTCGGCCTGGGCAGAGCACCTGCGAGACCACGGCCAGCAGCGATTCGGACAGCATGGTGCGCACCATCTCTTTGTCAGCCGCGGCAAACCCGTCAATGAGCCGGTCGATGGTCTGCGCCGCTCCGTTGGTGTGCACGGTGGCCAGCACCAGATGGCCGGTCTGCGCCGCTGTAATGGCCAACTCGATGGTGGGCCGGTCGCGCAGCTCGCCGACCATGATCACGTCGGGGTCCTCGCGCAGCGCAGCGCGCAGTGCTTGATCGAAGCTCGCTGCATGCGTGCCCAGCTCGCGCTGGTGCACCAGCCCCAGCTCGTTGCGGTGCACGAATTCGATCGGGTCTTCAATCGTGATCAGGTGGCATGGCTGCGTTGCCATCCGGTGCTGCAGCAGGGCTGCCAGCGTGCTCGATTTGCCTGAACCGGTCGGCCCCGTCACCAGCAGCAGGCCCTGGGGCCTGAGCACCAGATCGACCAGTGCCGCCGGAACCCTGAGCTCTTGCAGCGACCCGATGTGCGAGGCAATGTGCCGCAGCGCCAGCGCCGGCCCCCTATGGTGCGTGTAGGCGTTGAACCGGAAACGCCCCAGCCCCGGCTGCTCCATGGCGCCGTCGACGTCGCGCAGCGCATTCCAGGCCTGGTACTGCGCCGCCGTCATGGCCGCTTGGGCCATGGCCCGCACCTGCTCGGCCGTCAGTGCCGGCAGCTCCAGCCGCCGCAGCTGTCCTTGTACCCGCAGCACGGGCGCCGTCCCGCTGGACAGGTGCAGATCGGAGGCGTTTTGTACGATCGCCAGGCTCAGCAGCTCGGTCAGCTCCATGGTGTGTCCCTGTGGCTTTCGCGGTTACAGTTTGCACATGCCCTCCATCTCAACCCAGTTGGAACTGGTGCGCAAGCGCGTTGACAAAGCGTGTACAGATGCGGGTCGCGAGCCGCGTTCTGTGACATTGCTGGCGGTCTCCAAAACCTTCGGGCCGCAGGCGGTCATTGAGGCGGTGCAGGCCGGGCAGCGCGACTTTGGCGAGAACTATGTGCAAGAGGGCGTGGACAAGATTGCGGCCCTTCAGGTCTGGGCGCGCACGCAGGATCGGGCGCCGCCCTTGCGCTGGCATTTCATCGGTGCGCTGCAGAGCAACAAGACGCGGGCCGTGGCCGAACACTTTGACTGGGTGCACAGCGTCGATCGACTTAAGACTGCCCAGCGCCTGTCGGAGCAGCGGCCGCCGCATTTGGCGCCGATCCAGGTGTGCCTGCAGGTCAACATCGATGGCGGCTTGAACAAGGCCGGTGTGGCGCCGCAGGATGCTTTGGCGCTGGCGCGGGCGGTGCAGGCTTTGCCACGCTTGTCGCTGCGTGGACTGATGACGATTCCTGAGCCGGCGATCGATCAGGCGTCGGCCTTGCGGGTGCATGAACGCGCCCGTGAACTCTGGCAGGCCCTGAACGGGCAGCTGCAGCAGCCTCTCGATACCCTGTCCATGGGCATGAGCGCCGACCTGGAGGCCGCCATTTGCGCTGGCAGCACCTGCGTGCGGGTCGGGACTGCAATTTTTGGCAGCCGTTCGGCTGCCGCGGGCTGAGCGCGTCCTCACCCGGCCCTCACGGCGGCCTGCGGCTCCGGCGTGCGAAAATCTGCCAGATGAACGCTCCAGATACGGCCGCCCAGGCAGCCGATGCGCTGCCCGTCCTGATGGACCGGCTCGGTGCGCAAGCCAAAGCCGCGTCGGCGGCCATGGCCCGGGCCACCGCAGCACAAAAAAGCCAGGTCTTGCGCGACCTGGCTGGCCTGCTGCGCGCCCACGCGGCGCCGCTGGCCGCGGCCAATGAGCGCGACCTCGAGCGTGCGCGCGCAGGCGGCCTCAGTGGCCCCATGCTCGATCGCCTCAAGCTCGATGCCAAAACGCTTGAGACGGTGGCGCTGGGCTGTGAGCAGTTGGCTGGCATGGCCAATGTCATCGGCGAGATCATCGGCATGCGCCAGCAACCCAGCGGCATACGCGTCGGACAGATGCGCGTGCCCATAGGCGTGTTCGGCATGATTTACGAGAGCCGGCCCAACGTCACCATCGAGGCGGC
>JBILGP010000073.1:0-6977 GCA_044350985.1 Polaromonas sp.
CCTGGCCCACCCCACCCGCGGCCGGATAAAAATCCAAGGTGTGATCGGGGTCCGGGCCGTAGGCCATCGAACGCTCGCACGCGTAACGGGCACTGGCCGCCTGCGCCGCCTGGGAGCGCCGCTGCATCACCGCATCAAGATTGGCAATAGAGTCCAGAGTGAAGGGCATGTGCAGCAACGAGTGCGCGGGGCGCCTGGCTCAGGTGTCCTTGGAAACCGTGATTTTGGGGAACTTGGCCGAAAAGTCCTTGGCCTTGGCCGCCACGCGCACGGCCACCTGCTGGGCCACCGCCTTGTAGAGCTGCGCCACCTCGCCCTCGGGATCGGCCACCACCGAGGGCCTTCCGCCGTCGGCCTGCAATCGAATCTGCATGTCCAGCGGCAAGGCGCCCAGGTAATGGGCCTGGTACTGCTCGGCCAGCTTGCGCCCGCCGCCCTCACCGAAAATCGGCTCGGCATGGCCGCACTTTGTGCACACATGCACCGCCATGTTCTCCACCACGCCCAGAATCGGCACGCCCACCTTCTGAAACATCTTGATGCCCTTGCGGGCATCGAGCAGCGCAATGTCTTGCGGCGTGGTGACGATGACCGCGCCGGTCAGCGGCACGCGCTGGCTCAGCGTCAGCGCAATATCGCCCGTGCCCGGCGGCATGTCGACGATCAGGTAGTCAAGGTCTTGCCAGCGGGTCTGGCGCAGCAGTTGCTCGAGCGCCTGGGTGGCCATGGGGCCGCGCCAGATCATGGCGTCGTCCGGGTTGACCAGAAACCCGATCGACATCACCTGCACCCCATGGTTGAGCATGGGCTCCATGGTCTTGCCGTCTTCGGTTTCGGGCCGGCCGCTGATGCCCATCATCATGGGCTGGCTCGGGCCATAGATGTCGGCATCGAGCAGACCCACCCGAGCGCCCTCGGACACCAGGGCCAGCGCCAGGTTGGCCGCTGTGGTGCTCTTGCCCACACCCCCCTTGCCCGAGGCCACCGCCACGATGTTGCGCACCTGGGGCAGCAATTGCACACCGCCTTGCACCGCGTGCGCGACCACCCGCGTGCTGATCTGCACGTCCACCCGCGCCACGCCCGGCACCGCCAGGGCCGCCTGGCGCAGGATCTGACGCAAGGCCTCGTGGCGGCTCTGCGCGGGGTAGCCCAACTCAAGCTCCAGCGACACCGCATCGCCCTGCACCTGCATATTACGGATCGCCTTGTCGGCCACCCAGCCGGTGCCGGTCAGGGGGTCGGTGAGCGGCTCGAACGCGCTCATCAGGTCTTGGACGGTGGGTGGGTGGGATGCGGCCATGACGGCAAGGCTCTCCAGGGTTCGGGTTGGGCAGCGCCACTCAAGGCCGGTGGCCCGGCAGCGCGGCCCGCAGTCTAACGCCGGCCCCAGGGCTGCGCTCGGGCAAGGCCATGGCCTGGCCGCTGCGCCGCATAAAATCACCCCTTCGCCTGCGCGCCGCTTTGGCCTGCGTGGGCCCTCTTCCTTTGCCCGATCGCCCGCCCATGACCCAGCGCCGCCTGTTCGTGACCACCGCCTTGCCCTATGCCAACGGCAAGTTCCACATCGGCCACATCATGGAGTACATCCAGGCCGACATCTGGGTGCGCTTTCAGAAGATGCGCGGCCATGAGGTCCACTTTGTCTGCGCCGACGACGCGCACGGCGCGCCCATCATGATCGCCGCCGAAAAGGCGGGCCAAACGCCGCAGCAGTTTGTCGCGGGCATCGCCGCCGGTCGCAAGCCCTACCTGGACGGCTTTCATATCGGCTTTGACAACTGGCACTCGACCGATGGGCCCGAAAACCACGAACTGGCCGGGCAGATCTACCAGGACCTCAAGCGCGCCGGCCTGATCGAGACGCGCACGATCGAGCAGTTTTTCGACCCGGACAAGGCCATGTTCCTGCCCGACCGCTTCATCAAGGGGCAATGCCCCAAGTGCGGCGCCAAGGACCAGTACGGCGACAACTGCGAAAGCTGCGGCGCGGTCTATGCGCCCACCGAACTCAAGGAACCCTACTCGGCGCTCTCGGGCGCCACGCCCGTGCTCAAGAGCTCCGAACACTTCTTCTTCAAGCTCTCCGATCCGCGCTGCATCGACTTTCTCAAGCAGTGGACCACCAGCGGCGCGGTGCAGCCCGAGGTGCTCAACAAGATCACCGAGTGGATTGCCCCGGGCGAGGACGGCAAGCCCAAGATGGGCGACTGGGACATCTCGCGTGATGCGCCCTACTTCGGCATCGAAATTCCAGATGCACCGGGCAAGTACTTTTACGTCTGGCTCGACGCGCCGATCGGCTATCTGGCCTCGCTCAAGAATCTGTTTGCCAAGACCGGCCGCAACTACGACGCCTTCATGACCGACCCGGCGGTCGAGCAGGTTCACTTCATCGGCAAGGACATCATCACCTTCCACACCCTGTTCTGGCCGGCCATGCTGCATTTTTCGGGCCGCAAAGTGCCCAGCGCGGTGCATGTGCACGGTTTTCTGACGGTCAACAACGGCGAGAAGATGAGCAAAAGCCGGGGCACTGGCCTGGACCCGCTCAAATACCTGGGCCTGGGCATGAACCCCGAGTGGCTGCGCTACTACCTGGCGGCCAAGCTCAACGCCAAGAACGAGGACGTCGACTTCAATGCCGACGACTTCATGCTGCGCGTCAACGCCGATCTGGTGGGCAAGTTTGTCAACATCGTCTCGCGCTCGGCCGGCTTCATCACCAAGCGCTTTGGCGGCCAACTCACGCCACAGTTCGACCCGGCAGGCGCTGCCCTGCTGCAGACGCTGGCCGCAGCCAGCGAGCCCCTGGCGGGCCTGTACGACCAGCGCGAATATGGCAAGGCCACGCGGGAAATCATGGCGCTGGCCGATCAGGTCAACGCCTATGTGGACCAGAACAAGCCCTGGGAGCTGGCCAAGGACGCCGCCCACAACGAGCGGCTGCACCAGGTCTGCTCGGTGCTCATCAACGCCTTCGCCGTCCTCAGCCGTTATCTTGCGCCCGTGCTGCCGACGCTGGCTCGCGAGGTGGAAAAGCTCACGGGGCTGAGTTTGGCGAGCTGGCACGACACAGGCCCGGTTCGGGCGATCGCGCCCTACCAGCACCTCATGCAGCGGGTCGCGCCCGAGCAACTCGAGGCCCTGTTTGAGGCCCCGCCGGCCGAGCAGCCGGGACAGGCCGCCGAGAAATTGAGCTCCGAGCCCAATTTGCTGCCTGGGGGCGAGGCCATTGCGCCGACCATCACCATCGACGACTTTGCCAAGCTCGATCTGCGCATTGCGCGCATCGTGCAGTGTGAGGCCGTCGAAGGATCGACCAAGCTGCTGCGCCTGACGCTCGATGTGGGCGAAGGCCGGATGCGCAACGTCTTCTCGGGCATTGCCTCCATGTACCAGCCCGCCGACTTGCAGGGCAAGCTCACCGTGATGGTGGCCAATCTGGCGCCGCGCAAGATGAAGTTTGGCGTGTCCGAGGGCATGGTGCTGGCCGCGAGCCATGCCGATGAAAAAGCACAGCCGGGCATCTACGTGCTCGAGCCCTGGCCCGGCGCGCAGCCGGGCCTGCGGATTCACTGACCGGGGCAATAAAACCCAAGCCCATCGCCGCGAGGGCGCGGCTCCCACACTTCTTGCCGGCCGGCCTGAGGCTGCAGGAGGACCACCCTCAGCCAAGGCCTAGAATGCAGCCTTTACGACGTTGCACTGCGCCATGCCCATTTTCCGCCGCCCCGATTACACCTCCGGCATCACCGATTTCATCGGCCAGCTCAAGAGCAGCCAGCCCGGTCTGGAAGAGCGGCAGCGCCAGGGCCGCTCGATCTGGTGGGAGCAGCCGGTCGATCGCACCGAGCAGGCCGACATGCAGCAAGGCCGGGTGGCGCAAAAGGGCTACGTCTACCAGACCAGCGGCCACCCCAACAGCCGCTGAGGCGCTGCTGGCTCGCTGCAATCTGCGCTGCTCCACCGCAAGCGATAGGCCCGACCTTGAACGCCGACCTGCCCGAGGGCCAAGTCCCGCTGCCCATGATCGCGCCTGCCGCGGCAGATGACGACGAGGCGGCGGTGATTCCGCCCATGCCCGAAGTGGTTGATCAAGTGGCGCTGGCGCGACTGTACGGCGAGCCGCTGTTTGCGCTGCCGCAGGACCTGTACATCCCGCCCGATGCCCTGAAGGTTTTCCTTGAAGCCTTCGAAGGCCCGCTGGACCTGCTGCTCTACCTGATCCGCAAGCAGAACTTCAATATCCTCGACATCCCGATGGCGGCGGTCACCCGCCAGTACCTGAGCTATGTCGACGAGATCCGATCGACCAATCTGGAGCTGGCCGCTGAATACCTGCTGATGGCCGCCATGCTCATCGAGATCAAGTCGCGCATGCTGCTGCCACCCAAGAAGACGGCCGAAGGGCAAGAGCCCCAGGATCCGCGGGCCGAACTGGTGCGCCGGCTGCTGGAGTACGAGCAGATGAAGCTGGCCGCCCAGCGCCTGAGCGACGTGCCCCAGCTCGGCCGCGACATATTGCGCGCGCAGGTGTACGTCGAGCAGGCCTTGCAGCCGCGCTTTCCCGACGTCAGCACGGTCGATCTGCGCGAAGCCTGGATCGACATCGTCAAGCGGGCCAGACTGGTACAG
Source organism: Polaromonas sp. (assembly GCA_044350985.1). GTDB lineage: Bacteria > Pseudomonadota > Gammaproteobacteria > Burkholderiales > Burkholderiaceae_C > Polaromonas. The sequence goes on from JBILGP010000073.1 coordinate 4,639, forward strand.
CACCACGTGATCAGCCGCGAGCAGTTGAGCGTGCGCGAGCACATGAGCATCGTGCTGCGTACGCTGCAGGGCCGCCGCTTTGTCGAATTTGAAGACCTGTTCGATGTCAGCCGCGGCATGCCGGTGCTGGTGGTGACCTTTGTGGCGCTGCTCGAACTGGCCAAAGAGGGCTTGATCGATGTGACCCAGGCCGAGGCGTTTGCACCGATTTACGTTCGGCTCGCCTTCACCCCGGCCTGACGGCCCAAAGCCCAGTCTGTGCGCCCCAAGATCCCTAGCACAGGCAGGGTTGTGAGCCCTGGGGCGCCGCTGGCGCGTGTATAAACGCCTGCCCTGCCTTGATGCCCTGCAAAACGTGAACACCGCACCTGCCAACCCCGCATCGCCCTACGGTACCTTGCCCACGGCCAGCGTGCCGGCCTCGCGCCGACCGGTGAGCCTGCCGCGCCTGCGCGAAATGCAGCTCAGCGGCGAAAAGATCACCATGCTCACCGCCTACGACGCCACCTTTGCCGCGGTGGCCGATGCGGCCGGTGTTGAGACCATCTTGGTCGGCGACTCGCTGGGCATGGTCTGCCAGGGGCTCAGCAGCACCGTGGGCGTAACCCTCGAGACCATGCGCTACCACACCGAGAGCGTGGTGCGCGGGCTGCGCCGGGTGCAAGGCACGGCCTGGGTCATTGGCGACCTGCCCTTTGGCAGCTACCACGAGTCGCGCGAGCAGGCCCTGCGCAGCGCCACGGTGCTGATGCAAGCCGGTGCGCACATGGTCAAGCTCGAAGGTGGCGGCTGGACCGCCGAGGTGGTGCACTTTCTGGTCGAGCGCGGCATTCCGGTGTGCGCCCACCTGGGCCTGACGCCACAGACCGTGCACGCCTTGGGCGGCTATCGGGTGCAGGGCAAGGGCGATGAGGCGGCGGCCACGCTCAAACGCCACGCGCTCGAGCTCGAGCAGGCCGGTGCAGCCATGATGGTGCTGGAGATGGTGCCCGCCGGCCTCGCGGCCGAGCTGACGACGCAGCTCAAAGGCTGCGCCACCATCGGCATCGGCGCCGGCCGCGCCACCAGCGGGCAGGTGCTGGTCATGCACGACATGCTGGGCATCAACCTGGGCAAAAACCCCCGGTTCGTGCGCAACTTCATGGACGGCGCCGGCAGCGTGCGCGAGGCGATGGCCGCCTATGTGCGTGCGGTCAAAGACTGCAGCTTTCCCGTCGACGAGCTCCACGCCTGGTAAAGGCCAAGCCAGCGAGCATTCCAACGCAAGACACCGCAGGTCGCCAACGCAACGATCGGGCGACCCCACGCAAGCCAGACGATGAAGACCGTTCACACCCTCGCCCAATTGCGCGCCGCCCTGGCGCCGAGCCAGCGCCCCGCTTTCGTGGCCACCATGGGCAATTTGCACCAGGGCCACCTGGAGCTGGTGCGCCAGGCCCGCACGCTGGGCGACATCACCGTGGCCAGCATTTTTGTCAACCGCCTGCAGTTCGCACCGCACGAAGACTTTGACAGCTACCCGCGCACGCTGCAAGCCGATGCCCAGCAGCTGCAAGAGGCCGGCTGCGATCTGCTGTTTGCCCCCAGCGAGGCCGAGCTGTATCCGCAGCCGCAGACCTTCAAGGTGGTCCCCGATGCAGCCCTGGCCGATATTTTGGAGGGGCACTTTCGACCCGGCTTTTTCACCGGCGTGTGCACCGTGGTGATGAAGCTGTTTCAGGCTGTCTTTGCGGGCCACGCCCAGGGGGTGGCGCTGTTTGGCATGAAGGATTACCAGCAGCAACTCATCATCGGCCACATGGTCAGGCAGTTCGCCTTGCCCATCGAGATCGTGACCGGCCAGACCCAGCGCGCAGCCGACGGCCTGGCCCTGTCCTCGCGCAACGGCTACCTCAGCGCCTCAGAGCGGGCGCAGGCACCACAGCTTTACCAGGCGCTGCGCGAACTGGCCGCACAGGCGGGCGCAGGCGATGCGAGCGCCTTGCCGGCGCTGCAGGAGCGGGCCGCGCAAGCGCTGATCGCACAAGGCTGGCAGCCCGACTACCTGACAGTGCGCCGACGCAGCGATCTGCTCGAGCCACAAGGTGCGCTGCAAGGCCAGGCCCTTGTCGCCCTGGGCGCAGCACGCCTGGGCCGCACCCGGCTGATCGACAACCTGGAGTTCTGAGCAGGCCGATGGATGGCTTCGTTCCTCGCAATGACAGAGCAGGGGCGCAATGGCGGTGGCGTGATGAGGCCGGCTCGATGCAACCGTAAGAGAACGTCAATTTCAGGGCGATCCAGGGTCTACCCTGTTCGGATCAATCCCTAAAGACAGGGGATTGCCCCAAAGGATATAA